>NZ_CAJPOU010000051.1 GCF_905372335.1 Streptococcus sp. A12 | reverse complement strand
TTTCATCCTTTCTAGATCTAGCTTTTCTTCAACCCACTACAGTTGACAAAGAGCCGAATTTTACATCCTTGTTTGAAGCCTCCCTTTTTCTCATTATTTCTTAGCGATCGCATGGTAGATGGTCTTGCTAGTAAAGACTTGCCCTGCTCTCAAGATGACTTTTTCAGCTTGGTCGCTATGAATGACATCTGGTACGGTTTGGAATTCCAAGGCTAGACCATTGTGCTGAACCATTGGTTGCCCTTCCAGATAAACCGTTTCATCCACAAAGTTAGCAGAATACACCACCAAGGCTGGGGCTTCTGACTTGAAGGTCAGAAAGCGTCCAGACGGCTGATGATAGAAGAAACCTGCATTTTCATGCCCTTCTGGGAGAGCGAATGGATGGTCTAATCCTTCTACCAGGCGGATTTGAGGGTCAGAATCCTTAAAAAGATCCTCCAAAAGCATAGCTTGGTAGAGATGCTGAACGATTGGACTTTCTCTATCCACGGTCTGAAGAGGGACACCGTCGGGATGGATAGGGTAAAGCCCTTGATGGTTGATCTGAAAGACATGGTCATTAATCGGCTGAATGAAGTTGCCTGATAGATTGAAATAGCTGTGGTTGGTCGGATTAACTAGGGTATCTTGGTCCGTTTCTACTCGATAGATGATTTCCAACTCCCCTGCTTCCGTCAAGCCATAGGTCACCCAGATCTTGAGATTTCCAGGGAAACCGCCGGTACCATCCGCACGCTCTGTGTACAGAGTGATTTTTTGGTCCGTCACCGACTCCACGCAAAACAAGGTACTGTCCCAGCCAGTCGATCCACTGTGGTTGCAGTTGGCGCCATTATTAGCTTCTAAGTGATAGGTTTGACCATTGAGCTCAAAGCTGGCCCCTGCGATCCGACCAGCAACCGGACCAATGCTGGCTCCGTACTTGGGGCTATTGCCGACATAGGCATCAAAATTGTCAAAGCCCAATACAATATTAGCGAATTGATCATGCTTGTCTGGTGTCACATACTCTAAGATCGTCGCCCCGTAGGTCATGACAGACAATTGATAACCCAGGTCATTTTCGAGGCGATAAGCTTCTATGTCTTGGCCGTCCAATTGACCAAATAGATATTTTTGATAGTGTTTCACAAGTTGTCTCCTCCAAGATCATTCATTCTAGTGAAAAGGGTGAATCACCACTCCTTGTACAACCCGATTGACGGTACCGGTTGGTGATGGCGTGTCTGGGCGGTTTTGAACCTTGAGCGAAGTCAAGAGAGAAATCAATTGACCGTAGATAATGTATGGGAAGGCACGGTAGATATCAAGTGAGTCGGCTGAAGAAGCTACCAAAACTTCTCGTACATGCTCAATGCCTGCAGCTTGGTCCGTCAAGAGGACGACCTGACGGGCAATCTGATCTTCGGCTACTTCTCCAACCAAATCTAGATCGTACTGGCGTGTGTAAGGGTCAATCGATCCAAATACCAGGACCAGAGTCTGGTCATTGATGAGGGATTTCGGACCGTGACGGAAGCCGACAGGACTCTCGTACATGGTCGCGATTTTACCTGCAGTTAATTCCAAAATCTTGAGCTGAGCTTCATGAGCGAGCCCAAAGAAAGGTCCTGCCCCCAGATAGATGACGCGTTCGAAGTCTAAGTCTACAACTTCCTTAACCTCGCGATCTTTTTCCAAGACCTGTTCTGACAGGTGAATCAATTCTTCTACTCGTTTTGCCTTGATTGCTTCCTCACTTGGATCAAAGACCAAGAGGGCTGTCAAGAGCATAGAGGTAAAACTGGAGGTCATGGCAAAGCCGGCGTCGTTGGTTTCTTTTGGTTGTAAAAGCAAGAGATTGCGCTCATCTCCGTGGGCCTGCTGGGCCAGCTTTCCTTCTTCAGCACAGGTAATGGTGATCTGATAAAGTTCATCAACTAAGTCTTGGGCCAGTTGCACTGTTGCGACACTTTCAGGCGAGTTTCCGCTTCGTGCGAAGGAAACCAAGACAGTCGGCACTTCTTTTTTGAGATAGGTTTGTGGATGCGCCACGATATCTGTCGTCGCAATGGATTGGAAATTCCAGTGACGTTCATCTTGCACTTCCTGCAAATACGGAACCAAAGTATCCCCCACATAGGCTGAGGTCCCTGCCCCTGTCAAGATGACCTTGATGTAGCCATGACGCTTCCCGATGGCCTCCAAAAACTCTTGGATTTCTTTTGCTTTCTCTTGATAGAGACGATAGGTTTCTTTCCAAACTTCTGGTTGCTGATAAATTTCACGCGTCGTAATCTCAGCCCCCAGTTCCAGCAGTTCTTCTTTTGTATAATCTAGCATGCTTCTCCTCTTTTCTACTCGCCTTATAAGCGGTAAGAGGCCGAGACAATTGTCCCAGCCCCATTCCGAATGTTCAAGCGGTTTTCGCTATCGTATTTTACTCATCCTCGTCGTCATCAAAGTTGGATAAAAGATCATTAACCTTCACGATGCTTTCTTGTGCACGCGCTGGATAAGCTTCTTCTCCTCCGACCAGGCTGTTATTAATAAATTCAATTACCATTGGCAAGTTCATCCCTGCATAGAGGTCAATGGCACGCCCTTCAAGGATCAGACGGCTAACCGTATTACAAGGAGTGCCTCCCAAAAGATCCGCAAAGACGATGTAGTCCTCAAAGTCTGCAACACAGGCTTCAAACTTGGCTGTAAACTCCTCAGGACCTTCCTCTGGCAAGAGGGCCACGGCATGAATGTTGTCTTGTGGTCCCATAATCATTTCTGTACTGGCTTTGAGCTCTTCACAGAAGCGACCATGACTGACCAATACTAGGTGTTTTGCCATACCTTACTCCATTATTCCATTCCAAAGAAGAAATGACCAAAGGCAGAGAAGGAAATAGCTGCGACGATAATCAACAAGATAGCTTTGGTTGAGTTCATACCCTTACGTCCGAGCAACCAGTAGATCGCACCTGTGATGATAGCTGGAACCAAACGTGGGAAGATCAAGTTAAGCATGTCTTGAATATCGATAGCTTTGTCCCCGATGTGTGGCATCCATGATACATCGACATTGATCATAGACGCGATCAAGGCACCGACCATGAAGATACCAAGTACAGAAGCAGCTTCGATCAAAGCTGTCAAGGTACTTTGCATGTTGTTGATTAAGTTGGTACCTTCTTTATAAGCAAATTCCAACTGTTTCCAACGGAAGATATTATAGGCTACTGCTACCGCGATCCAAAGGAAAATACCCCATGGTTGACCTTGTGATGCGATTGTCGCTGCGATAGATCCCATAATGGCTGGAACCAAAGATCCAAAGATAGAGTCTCCAAGAGGGGCAAATGGTCCCATGAGACCTGTCTTGATCCCGTTAACTGCATCTTTAGAGTTGACTCCGTCTTTTTCTTCCAAGGCCAAATCAAAACCAGTGATAATAGTGTGGAAGAATGGTGAAGTATTGAAGAATTGCGTATGCAATTTCATCATTTCTTTCAATTCAGGTGTGCCGTCTCCATACATTTTCCGCAATTGTGGAAGAAGCATGTAAAGGTAACCAGAAGCCTGCATCCGTTCGTAGTTCCAACCCAATTGGAAAGTGAAGAGGCTACGTTTGTTAATTTGATTAAAATCCTCTTTAGTGAGTTTGTAGTTCTTAGAATTCGTCATCTTCAATTTCCCCGCTTTCTACATTGCTTGCTGGAACAGCTACAACTGTACGTTGGCTGTTTTTAAAGTGTTGCACTGCAAGGAAGATACCAATGATGGCAACCCCGATCATAGATACAGATTTGAAGTTATTTGTAAAGGCAACCATTTGTTCTTTTGGAAGTTTTGCAAATGCATCTGTTCCAAGCATTGCTGAAATGGCAGTACCAACACTTTGGACATTGCCGTAAAGCACTGTCAACATTGCTGTCAAGCCAAAACCAAGAGCAAGATAGTGAAGGTGACGCTTCACAGGCAAGTAGTGAAGCAAGATGGCAAATCCAAGACCTGGGAGCATACGTCCTGCAAGGGTCAAACCATTCGCAATCCATTTATATTGTTCAACAAAGTCTACAATAGATTGAACAAAAGCACCACCAAAAGCAAGAGCTAAGAAGACTGGAAGGGCGCGAGAGAGAGCCCAAGGAACTGCACCGAGAAGGTAGTTGCGTTCAATTCCTTTATAGTCAAAGCGTTCGATCGCAGCATCAATACGGTGTGCAAAGGCAGTTGTACTCATCCGACCAAGGATATCCGCATAAGTCAAAAGACCTGCTACCGGAACGGCAATGGTTGAAATTGCAATTTCTGGTTTGATCCCTTGTGCTACTGAGAAGGCAGTCGCAAGAACGGCACCAGAAGTCGCGTCAATACGAGAAGCTCCACCGAAAGTACCAACACCGAGTACTGTCAATTGAAGAGAAGCTCCGATAAAGAGACCTGTCCCTAAATCTCCCATGACCAGTCCTGTAATGAAACCAGCAAAGACTGGTGAGCCTGCTGATGAAACAATCGTCAACTCATCACAGATTTGATAAGCTGAGTACAAAGTAAGTAGTAAAATTTGCCACCATTGTATCATGACAATTTCCTCCTAAAATTTTTCTTTTTATTTATAAACTATTTGAGCAACTTCAAGAAGTCTTCAACTGGATCATTTGGAACCATTTGAGCAGTTAACTTAACTCCTTTTTCAGCTAGCTTGTGGAAAGCTTCCACATCGGCATCCACTACGTTGATCGAACGAGTAATCGGACGAGTCTCGTCTGATTGAGACATGTTCCCTACGTTTAAGGTTTCAAGTGGTACACCTGCTTCTACCAAACCGAGGAAGCGGTCTGGCTTGCGGGCTACGATGAAGAGACGTTGGCTGTCATATTTTCCAGCCAAGATATTTTCTGCAGCCTTTGCGACTGGCAAGATACTAAGCTTAACACCAGGTGGTGTCGCTAATTTCAAGCCACTTTTTTCGATATCATTTTGAGCGACTTCATCATCGATCACCATGATACGTGAAACATTTAGTTTGGTAGTCCAAAGGTTGGCTACCTGGCCGTGGATCAAACGTCCATCGATACGGCATCCTACAATAGTCATAAGTTTTCCCCCTTTACTTCTTTGAATGTAGGTTGTGAAACAAGTTTTAAGGTCTCCTTCCAAGTGCCCTCTGTCTCAAAGACGAGGATCTCATTTTCCCCATCTTTGAGAAAACCATGAGGGATGTAGAGGGAGAGTGTTGGACCGACTTCCCAGAAACGACCAATATGGTGGCCATTTACAAGAACGATCCCTTTTCCAAATCCAGTCATATCAAGGAAGGTATCCTCAACCTGATCTAGATGAAAAGCAAATTGATAAAAAGCTGGTTGACCTTCTTGCCATTCTTTCGAAAAATCCAAGCGATCCAGCTGGCTAAAATCAAGCGCATATTGTTTCCAATGAAGCTTGAAATGAAGATCGATACAAACCCCTGTTCGGATTCCTTTTCGTTGGGAATCCGCTAAGAGTTTGTGCCCATAATTGACTCTTCCCATGTTTTCGATCAAGAGTTTTAGGTTTGTAATCGTTTTCTTTTTTCCGTTTAAAAAAAGATCTTGACCGATTTCTTCTTGGTATTGAGTGGCAATCAACTGATCATTGGCATAAACCTGTACCCGATCACGCGCATCGATGATACGCAAGCGCTCTTCTTCCGCATCCATTTCCACTTCTGTCTCATAGAGCAGATAGCCTAATGGGTGGTCGATTTCTTCCATGGTCTGTGGGTAAAGACTTTCGGTGACCTGAGCAATCTCGTTTAAGTTGCCGAACAAACTAGTCTTTTTGGTCAATTCCAATGTTCGTTCAGATAAACTCGACTTCACAAGCGGATCCATCTGTGGATACTCTGGATAGTAGGTCGCCATCATCTGCTTGACTGCGTAGTACTTAGGAGTCGGGTTGCCCTGCTCATCTAGGAGAGCGTCATAGTCATAAGATGTTACTTGCGGTAAATCCACGGTCCCTCGTGCTGAGCAGCCATTCATAAATCCGAAGTTGGTCCCACCATGAAACATGTAGAGATTAATTGAGCCTTCTTGTAAGACCTCATGGACTGCTTCTGCCAACTCTTCTGGATCTCGCTTGATGATGGGTTCTTTCCAACGATTGAACCAGCCATCCCAAAATTCCATACACATGAGTGGCCACTTTTTGTCATGCTCCGCAAAGAACTCTTTCATCTGAGAGAAATTGTAATTTGCTCGCGAACCAAAATTACCGGTTACAAAGAGTCCATCCTCAATCAAAGTCCCTGCTCGAAGAGTCGCCCTCCAAGGTCCATCAGAAGTAAAGAGTGGACAGGTAATGTCCCGCTCGATCATTAGATCTCTGATCACCCGAAGATAGGCTTTGTCTTCGCCATAAGAGCCGTATTCGTTCTCCACCTGCATCATGAGGATATTGCCCCCACGATCCAATTGGTACTTGGCCACACGAGGCAAGAGCTCGTCGTAATAGCGAGCCACTTCCTCGAGAAAGGCCGGATCTGATGAACGAATCCGAAGGTCTTCTTCGATTAACCAGGCTGGCAAGCCCCCAAATTCCCACTCCGAACAAATAAACGGTGATGGACGGAGGATCACATACAGATCCAACTCTTGAGCTACTTGGATAAAGTGCTCCAGGTCCAAATTCCCTTCAAAGTGAAAGTGGCCTCTTTGTGGCTCATGAGCATTCCATGGAACATAGGTTTCAACAGTATTAAAACCTAGAGCTTTTAGGTTATATAAGGAATGATACCAATCCTCACGATCGATCCGAAAATAATGAATTGCACCAGATAAAATCTTAAAAGGTTGATCATTTAAATAAAAATCTTCTCGGATTTCAAATGCCCCCATACTGAGAACCTCCTTCTAAGAAACCCTTTTCATTTATTAATATAATATATTAATAAAAAAATGTCAACAACTTTTAAAAAAATATGTTAAAATAATATTAACAAGGGATATCGAAAGAAGAGGTGAAGCACATGGCAATCCCAAAATACCAACACATCAAAGATGATTTGAAGCAACAAATTATCTCAGGCAAATTCGAAAATGGAGATAAATTTTACACAGAAGCCGAGTTGATTAAGATTTATAATGTTAGCTCGATTACTGTTGTTCGTGCTTTGAACGATTTGGCTAGCGATGGATACATCGTCCGCCAACAAGGAAAAGGAACCTTTGTTTCGCGCGCTAGAAAACACAAACTGGTTGAGTTTTCAGACGTTGAAACCTTCCCTATCCAAAAAGCGACCGTAAAAGTTCTCTCTATCAAGCGTGGCAACGCACTGAACATCTTGGATAAACTAGGACTTGCTCCAACTCAATTCTATTATAAGATTGATCGGACCCGTCATATTGGTGAAGATACTTATATCTACCACCAGACTTATGTCCCAGAGCAATATATCAACCCAAATTATCCGAGCTTAGATTACTATAGTTCGATTTATGATCGCTTTAAAGAAGATTATCATATCCATATGAATGATGAACACTTTGAAGAAATCAATGATATTGTATTTCCAACACCAAGCAAAATCGCTTCTGTGTTGAATATCGATGAAAACTTCCCAACCGTTCATCAAGTGAAGACGACAAAATTGGAGACGACCGGCCAAATTCTCGAATATAGCGAAACCTATAAACGCGGCGACTACTATAAAATCAAATTTATCTCTTGTGATCGTGATCATTGATCATTCAAAGTCTGGGGTCTGGCCTCAGACTTTTATGATACAAATTATAGCATGAAAAAATAGTTCCTAAAACATGTAAAACGAATAATCTATAATTAGTGATAGACTTCCTATAAATAGTTTAATCAGTCAAAATTTATTATGATAAATTCCGTGTCTAGAGCACCTGATATCGGCAAAGAAAAAGACAAGCATCTCATGATGTTTGTCTTTTTTGATCAAGTTTATGAGGGGCTTAGTCTCCCAAACCGATGCGTTCGAAGATTTCATCCACCCGTTTGGTGTAGTAGGTTGGGTTGAAGATTTCGTCAATTTCTTCTTGAGTGAGGCGTGATGTCACTTCTGGATCTGCTTCAAGAAGTGGTTTAAAGTCTACTTGATTATCCCATGATTGGGCAGTCTTCGGTTGAACAAGGTCGTAAGCCTGTTCACGTGTCATACCTTTTTCAATCAAAGTAAGCATAGCACGTTGGCTGAAGATCAAACCAAATGTAGAGTTCATGTTGCGGATCATGTTTTCTGGGAAGACTGTCAAGTTCTTAACGATGTTTCCGAAACGGTTGAGCATGTAGTCAATCAAGATGGTTGTGTCTGGTGCGATGAT
>NZ_CAJPOU010000050.1 GCF_905372335.1 Streptococcus sp. A12 | reverse complement strand
TGCCCCATTGTTCCTTGATAGTAGTGGCATATTCGTCTTTCCATTCCCAGACTTTGTCGAGGAATTTCTCACGACCAAGGTCGTAACGACTGATACCCTCACCACGCAAGCGCTCCTCAACCTTAGCCTGAGTGGCAATCCCGGCGTGGTCCATACCAGGAAGCCAAAGTGTATCAAAACCTTGCATGCGTTTTTGACGGATGATGATATCTTGCAAAGTTGTATCCCAAGCGTGACCAAGGTGAAGTTTACCTGTAACGTTTGGTGGTGGTATAACGATCGAATAAGGCTTAGCCTTTTGATCGCCTGAAGGCTTGAAAACATCTTCGTCAAGCCATTTTTGGTAACGACCAGCCTCAACTTCAGCTGGATTGTATTTAGGTGAAAGTTCTTTAGACATGTGTGTTCTCCTTAATTTAAATTGTTTTTAATATAATCAATTAGGTTCATATAATTTTCTTCCTCACTATTAGTATTTATAAAAATTTTGAATTCTATACTCATTATTAATACTGATATCAAAAGTGTGACAAGAGAACTATTTAAATCCATTTTTACACGAGGGATTACCCAATATAATAGCCCTTCTATACTATAATACATAGATAGAGAAAGTAGCATAATATAAATATTATTACGTATAAGCTTTTTTTTAAAATTCCTAGTAACTTTTTCAAGAAAGAATATACCAGCTACCATAATATAAGAGGATATCGCAAGAACTATACTTTGACTTAAATCGTTTATTTTAAAGAGTATTAAGAGAGAATTGGATAAAGAGCCGATAATAAGAATAAAGTATACAAAACTATTAAAAACATCGACTTTTATTTCACGTTTTGATCTTTCCCAATCATATTTTAAAAGTATTTCTAGATATTTAGTTAATAATTTTACACTTTGATTAGAATAATCAAAATTATCAACCAACTCCCAAATATGGCCATCATTCATGTAAAAGTTATATCTATCTTCTTTAGAGATATATCTCCCATACGGATTTAGCTGTGTTTCAAGTCTTTTTATTGCAGAAGTTCGATTATTTCCACCTAATAAATCAACTATAATTGACTTAATTTCTCTCCTCCACTCTGAACGCTCTTTAGTTATAAAATCAAGTTTATTCTTTTTGCTACTATTTATGAAGGTTAAAAATGCACTTAGGACAGCTCCTATACCAGCTCCACTGATCAAAGTAATAATCTGGCTTGTTTCCAATTTTTCACCTCGCTTTCGAAATTCTTTAATAAGTCCCAACTGTTCGAAATTATCGAACAGTTCAACTAACAGTTATTACCGTCCTCCCACTCACTCCTCAGCAAGCCATATCTCAAATCGTCACAGCGGTTGCCTTGGGTATCCTTGCGGTCTCTTATGCGAGCTTCAAGGGTGAAACCAAGCTTCTCAGCGACTCGTTGACTTTGGAGATTGTAGCCAAAGCAAGACAATTCTATCTTATGAAGCTCCAGTTCTTTAAAAGCTAAACCAATCAAAACACGCGCTGCTTCAGGCACATAGCCTCGACCCCAATAGTCTGGATGCAAGGTATAGCCAATTTCCAGCACATCGTCTTCGTGGCGATGGTTGAAATCAACAGAGCCGATAACCTTATCTGTTCCTTTTACGACAATGCCATAGCCAGCTGGGAGATTGTCCTTTTCATTACGCTCAGGAAGGATATGCTCCAGATAATAAATCTCATCTTCCAAGGTCTTGACAGGTAGAAAACCTGCTGGGTAAGAAACTTCTGGAAGACTGGTGTAAGCATGGATATCCTCAGCATCCTCCACGGTACGGACTCGTAAGACTAGACGCTCGGTTTCGATTCGTTCTGGCAGTTCAGCTCTTGTCATTCTTCCTCCTCGCTTTCTTGATAAAGCTCCCCATGGGATCGACTCGGTCATCTAGATAGCGGTAAACGCGCTGATGGCCGTCCCCCATAAAGTAAGTCGGCGCAAAACGGTCATTTTTAAAATGCCCCTTGTCATCTAAGAGCTCTGGATCAGCCAGTCGCTCAAGAATCTTAGCAAAGATATGACAGATGCCATCTTCCTCGATAATCCGATCCACCTGGTAATCTAATGCGACTGGACAAGCCTTCAAAATCGGAGTCTGAGTCCGTTCAGAAATCTCGTAGTCAAGCCCTAGGTGTTTCAATTTCTCCCGATGGCTAATAAAACCAGCCTGCTCCATCTCCATCATAAAGTTTTCATCAGGGATGTTGACGATGAACCGTTGATAATGCTTAATCCGCCTCCCACTCATTCCTCAGCAATCCATAAGCCAACTCTGCACAGCGATTGCCTTGTGCATCTTTGCGGTCTCTGATGCGAGCTTCAAGGGTGAAACCAAGCTTCTCAGCAACTCGCTGACTTTGTTTATTGTAATCAAAACATCGAATTTCAACCTTGTGGAGTTTAAGGACGGTAAAAGCAACTTCTATCAAAGCACTAACAGCTTCTGGCACATAGCCCTTCCCCCAATAATCTGGATGCAGGAGGTAGCCAATTTCAAAAACATCGTCCTCATGACGGTGATTGAAGTCACAAGAGCCAATGACTCGGTCATCCCCCTTAACTGTAATGCCATAGCCAGACGGAAGTTCCTTCTTTTTTAAATTTTCAAAATAGCGATTTTCAAAATAGTCACGCTCTGCTTCCAAGCTATCTACAGGAGGAAATCCAGCTGGATAACAGACTTCAGGCAGACCAGCATAAGCAAACATATCCTCTACATCATCTGCCGTTCGCTGACGCAATATCAAACGCTCAGTTTCCAACCTTGGCAAGTCTTTACCATTATAAGATTCAAGAAGTTTCATTCAAATCTCCTTTCCGAAACATAAAAATAATCCCTTCCTAGTCAGACTAGAAAGGGACGAATGTATTTATCCGCGGTACCACCCAATTTCGGGCAGAGCCCGCAACTTTGTTTATTTCATTTTCATCCATTAGCAACCAGTTTTGACACATTTGTGGACTTCTCAGCACCGCCACTTTCTGTAAAACGTGGAATTCAAAACACCTCTAACAGGTTCATTTTATCAAGTTTTCCCGGAAATAGCAAGAAATCACAAAAGCGATTATTTAAACTTGACACCAAGTTCTTGCAATTTTTTGATAGTTGCTGGGCCGATTCCTTTAAGGGCCAACAACTCTTTCTCTGTCCAGTTTGCGAAGTCCGCAACAGAGCGAATACCTTCATCATAGAATGTTTGCGCACGATCAAGTGCCACACCTTCCAAGCTTGCAGCGAATTCTTCCACTGAAGAAGCTACTTGTTTCACTTCTTTCGCTACTGCTTTTGCTGCTTTCTCAACCTTTTTAGGTGCCTCTTTAACAGCTGCTCCTACAGTTGCGACAGCTTTTTTCAAAAGATGTCTATTTTGATGTTTGTATTGTTTCGCACGGTTAACGTTCTTCTTTGCCATTTTTCCTCCTACGTATCCAGTGATCAATCCCTAAGGCAACAAGGTTTCATCACCAATATTACTTTCGATAATTCGTTGACGTCTGTTCAACTTTTTTATTGTAACACAATCCCTCGAAAAATCAAGTCATTGCACTATTTTCAGCCAAATCCAGCTAGTCAAAGGCTTTCACAGAGAGCCTTTAATAGGTTCTCTCTCCAAACAAGCCATCTGGAAGATCGTGGAACCCTTTCCCCTCATGGTAGTTAGCAAACTTCCCTTGAAGGAATTGATAGGCATCCAAGCGACTCTCGTAGCGGATCATAGCTTCCTTGGCCCGCTCGTCTTGATCCTCTTCATAGACCTTCTTGCTTTCTGTCAGGGCCATCTCATTGATCATGACCTGAGTCTTGATCCAGGCCTCAAATTCTTTCATAAATTCTTTTTCGTAGCTCATTCTTACTCCAATCCTCTATAAAATTCACTATCAATCTCCCGATAAGGTTGGATATCCTGGACATATTCCAAGACACCTTGAAAATCTCCTGCTTCATCACGCACTGCCGCATAAGTGACATGGACAAATTTCCCACGTGATTCGGATTTGAACCACATTTCGTACTTGTCTTTTTTCCCTTCTCGAAGCCCCTGCATGATGGCTTTGACCTTCTCCAAGTATTTTGGCGGGTGACACAGCTCAACATTGCGTCCTACCTGCGACGGTGTCCGTTTGAAGATCATCTCCTCAAAAGGCGCTGCATCATTGTAATATTGGAAAATATCATCCTTATTGACAAAAGTGATCTCCATCGGTAGATGGTTCAAGATCAAATTTGCCTGCTCCACCGATAAAAATCCATGGCCAAAAGCTTGTGGTTGCTGACGGTCGAAGCTCTCTTCTTTTTTCTTAGGCGTGAAGGTAATGGTCAATTGTCCCTCAGGAGTCTCAATGACCTGACGGTGCTCGCCTCCATTTGAAGAAGGAAGGGCCTCACCTGAACTTTCTGACTCTATTGCTCCTTCTTCCTTGAAGTCCACACGTTTCGGCACCCATTTCTCACTCGGAATGATAATGGCATAGCCATAGGCATCACTTTCTTCCGCGATGGATAGCCAATCATCCTGGCTAAAAGCCTCCAGTAAAATCATCAAGAGGATGGATTCTTCCTTGAAGATCATAGCCTCAAACTCTTGCGCAAAGGCTTCAAAGCGCTCTTTGACTTCAGAAATACCAGAACTTGGTAGTTTCTTGGCTACGTCCATAGCTTTCGCAAAGAGTTCTCGAATTTGGTCATCCACTCCCCACATGACTTTGGGAGGGGAATCATGCCCATAGCGCTCCATAATCGGAAACATCAACTCTTCCTTGCGACGATAATGCCGATCAAATTGACCCACCAAGCCCAGCTGACGCAAGAGTCCTTTCTGAATCTCCTGGATCATATCAGGATCCTCTGTCGTCTCATAATTATCCAGCAAGCGACGGACCCGCATCATAGCGGCTCGAAGGGCTAGGTTCTCCTGTTTAAAAATCTGAACTGGATGGCCTGGATGGTCTGTATCTGCCACTTCGACCCCTTGTACAGCGTTCTTAAAAAGATTGGCGTGGACATCGCATAGCTCCATGACATCCTCAAAGGTGATACCTGCATCGGAGTTCATCAGTTCATGCTCCATGAGGGAAATCTCAATCGCAGACACCCCGCTAAAGGTCGCATCAAAGCGCTCTTGTACTGACTCAGGAGAAGCTCCATGATGAAGCTCTAATAAGATGTCTCTCAAGACATGAATTCGTTCATCACTCATTAGTCTAGCCCCACTACTTCATAGCCATTGGCCTCTAGTGTTCGTACAATCTTCTCCATAGGAGTGCCTTCTAATTTTGATCCTTGTTTCAAGGAAACCTTGCGCCCAACTGTATTGCGCATAATCGGATTGGCTAAGGGTTTGAAGCCCAACTCCACCAACAAGTCCAATACTTCCGGATGTTGATCAATGACTTGAGCAACGGGAATCGATACATCAATT
Organism: Streptococcus sp. A12; assembly: GCF_905372335.1. Classification (GTDB taxonomy): domain Bacteria; phylum Bacillota; class Bacilli; order Lactobacillales; family Streptococcaceae; genus Streptococcus. The sequence goes on along the minus strand of NZ_CAJPOU010000050.1, from coordinate 3,058 downwards.
TTATTGTCCATCTTTCACTCTCACATTCTTCTCTCATCTAAGATCTTCGGAATCTAACGCTCCTCCTGGGAAAGCTCTTCGGCTCTCTAATTGGCCTTCTCATACATGATTTCCCAAATATCCATTGTTGATTCCTACTCTATTTGGCTTTCTTGACTAATTTCACCACAGCCTCTGTCCGAGCTGTATGGGGAAACATATCCACTGACTGGATGTAGACGACATTATACACCTTGGTCAAGTCCACGAGGTCCCGCGCCAGGGTGGAAACATTGCAAGAAACGTAAACCATCTTTTGAGGGGCATAGCGCAACAAGGTGTCAATCAATTGAACCCCCAGTCCTGTCCGTGGTGGATCCACAATGACTGCATCTGCCCGATAGCCTTCCTTGTACCAACGAGGAATAATTTCCTCAGCCGTCCCAGCTTCATAGTGGGTATTAGTAAATCCCATCTGCTTAGCATTATACTTGGCATCCTCAATCGCTTCAGGGATAATGTCCATCCCCCGGACACTCTTGACCTTGTCCGCAAAGGCAAAACCAATGGTCCCTACCCCGCAATAGGCATCAATCAAATGATCCTCTGGTGATACATCCAATGCCTTGACAGCTTCACTATAGAGGACTTCTGTCTGCTCAGGATTTAACTGGTAAAAGGCCCGAGGAGACAAGGAAAATTCATAATCCAAGACCCCTTCTCGAATGGTCTCCTGTCCCCAAATAATCTGTGTCTTCTCTCCATAGATCTCGCTGGATTTGGAGGTATTCAGATTGACTGCCACCGTCACAATTTCAGGGTGTTTTTCTACCAAATCCGCGACCAAGTCTGTTAAATTAATCTGCCGACTCGTCACCACGATCATTTGGATCTGTCCAGTCTTACGAGCCCGGCGCACCATGATGGTTCGAACTCCCAATTGCTTCCGATCATCTGAAATCGGAATCTGGTAGTAGGTCAATAACTCCGCTACATGATTAGCGATTTCCTGAATGACCGGATCCTGGACCAGACAGTCCCTTAATTCCACCAAATAATGGGAATTTTGAGCGTACAAACCAGCCTTGACCTGCCCCTTAAATTTACGCGTCTGAAATTGAAGTTTGGCCCGATAATACTGTGGTTTTTCCATCCCAAGCGTCGGACGGATCAGATAATTTTCATACCCCTTAGGAGCATATTTTTTCAAGGCCTGCTGCAGCAAGTCCGTTTTGAACTCCAACTGCTTACTGTACTTCAGATGCATAATCTGGCAGCCCCCGCAGGTCTCATAGATATCACAGGTTGGCGTTACCCGATACTTGGAAGCCTTGTTGACGGACAAGAGCTTGGCTTCTGCGAAGTTCTTCCGAATCGCAGTAATTTGGCAAAAAACATCTTCGCCCTTTAAGGCCCCTGGCACAAAGACCAAGGTTTTCTTGTAAAAGCCAATCCCTTCTCCATTAATTCCCATTCGCTTGATTTTCAAAGGAATTCTTTGTTTAACTTTTAGATTCATATGTCTATTATACCATGTAGTTTCTCATTCGTTTAGAATATGATAGAATTGAAAAGAAAAACAAAGAATTACAAACATTTCTCAATAAGAATACGAATAATATAGAGAGAAAGATTAATCATAACCCAAAATAAAATCGAAACGAAACAGGAATCCTATGAAAATTACCAAATTAGAAAAGAAAAAACGACTCTACCTTCTAGAGCTGGATCAAGCCGAATCCCTCTACATTACAGAAGACACCATCGTCCGCTTCATGCTCTCACGAGACAAGGAAATTAGCCAGGAAGAACTCAAGGAAATCCAAACTTTTGCTCAGCTTTCCCATGCTAAGAATTTAGCCCTTTATCACCTTTCTTTCAAAGCCCGTACAGCTCGCGAAGTTCGTGACTACTTAGCCAAGCATGAAATCAACGAATCAACTATTGAAACCGTCATAAACACCTTGAAAGAAGACAAGTGGATCGACGACTTGGCCTATACTCGGGCTATCTTTCAATCCAATCACCTCTCAGGTGACAAGGGACCCTATCTCCTCAAGCAAAAACTCATTCAAAAAGGAGTCTCTTCCCACTATATAGATCAGATCACCTCAGAATTTGATTTTTCCGAGGTAGCTCAACGAACTGCCAAAAAATTAGCCAAACAATACGCTAAAAAACTTCCACCACGAGCCTTAAAAGATAAAATCACACAAAATCTTATCAATAAAGGCTTCAGTTATGAAGTTGCCAAGCAAGCCTATCACCAGTTGGATATCGAGCCAGATGAAGAACAAACACTCGACCTGATTATGAAGGAACTGGAAAAACAGCACCAGAAATACTCACGAAAATATGAGGGCTACGATCTCAAACAACGCCTCACCCAAGCTCTTGCTCGCAAAGGCTACGACTACTCTGACATTTCTACAGCTCTTCGCGAATTCCTTTAAATAAAAATTCACATGAAAATCCCTTATTTTCATGAAAATATGATACAATATAGAGGATATACTTAGATTGTAGAAAGTTGGTAAGTTATGAAACTACCTAAAGAAGGCGACTTTATTACAATTCAAAGTTATAAACATGATGGAAGTCTCCACCGAACGTGGCGAGACACCATGGTACTAAAAACTACGGAAAACGCACTGATCGGCGTCAATGATCATACTCTCGTTACAGAGAGCGATGGTAGAAGATGGATTACCAGAGAGCCAGCAATCGTCTACTTTCATAAGAAGTACTGGTTCAATATCATCGCTATGATCCGCGATAATGAAGTGTCCTACTATTGTAATCTAGCCAGTCCATTTTATATGGATCAGGAGGCACTAAAGTATATTGATTATGATCTTGATGTCAAAGTCTTTCCTGGTGGTGAAAAGAAACTGCTGGACGTAGAAGAATACGAACAGCACAAACGCAAAATGAACTATTCAGATGACATTGACTTTATCCTAAAAGAAAATGTCAAAATCCTTGTAGATTGGATCAACAATCAATTAGGTCCTTTCTCTGAGGAATACATCAAAATTTGGTACAACCGTTATGTTGAACTGCGAAATAAATAAAGTTG
>NZ_CAJPOU010000049.1 GCF_905372335.1 Streptococcus sp. A12 | reverse complement strand
TTTGTGTATTGAGAACTTTTGTCACCTTTTCCATCGGAAAGACGGGTAGTTTAAAGAAAATACGATCTAGAGTGGGTTCAAACAGGGCTGTAAGACCCTTCATCGTTGGGTGAGGAAGGTCCAAAAGGTGGTCGCCTAACTTTAAGCATAAGGCCTGGTGGTAAATCGAATATCCTAAGGCCATGGACATGGTCGAGAAGGAATCCGAAGCAAATGGATTGACCTCAAGAATATAGAATTGGTAACTCTTTGGATCTAGCGCAAACTTGATGGAAGTTGCTCCAACCAGTCTCAAATGCCGGACAATAGACAATGCTGCCTCTCTCAAGGTCTGATGCTCGGTATCCGTCAGCGTCAGACTAGGGATGACTTGATAAGAATCACTGGAGTGGATCCCCACCGGGTCGACGCTCTCAATGTTTCCAGCAAGATAATAATTATCCTGACGATCTCGGACAACGATGTATTCCAACTCCTTGAAACCAACCGTCGAGAACTCCAACAAACACTGAGCCTGTGGCGATACTTCTAGTCCCTTTTCGACAGCCTCACAAAGGTCGTCCAAGTTATTAGCAATCCGACGACCTTGCCCATGCTTGCTGGCAAGTGGCCAAACAACAATAGGGAATTGGATTTGCTCTGAGAACTCAATAGCCTCTCTGACTGTCGAAACCAAGGAAGAGGAAGGAACTTGATAACCCAACTCCTGTAAAAATGACTTTTGGTCTGACTGGTGGTAAAAAGTACGGTATTGCCTAAGCGAAGTTCCTAGAATACGGATCTTGTGTTCCTTGAGAAACCCAATTTCTTCCAATCGGAATAAAAGACCAAGGACTTGCTTATCCGCAAATGACAGCAGTAAATTTTTGGTTTTCGTTGCTAGAAGGGCTTCTTTGAGACTGTCTAACTTTAAACGAATAACCGAAACAGCATTTCCAGCTTCTTTGGTGATGTCGTTTTCGTCTCCGCAATAGAGGACTTCTGTCTGGTAGCCACGATCTTTTAATAGGGGACAAGACGTGAGTGCTCCAAGCAAACTGACATCATTGAAGGATTCTGCACACAAAAGCGTTACTTGATTCATGACCATAACTCCTCCCTTCGTTCGTCTAATTTACTTTCAATCAAATCCATAAATTCGTCATAGAAATAGAGACTTTCCCTTGGTCCTGGACTGGACTCAATATGGTAGAGGACACCGATCAAAGGAAGATAGCGGTGACGAAAGGCCTCGATAGAGTGATCATGAAGCTCCTCATGGGTGATCAGAAAGTCACGTGGAAGAGTTTCGCGTTCAATGTTGTACTGGTGATTCTGACTAGTGATTTCGACTTTTCCAGTAGCCACCTCTTTTACAGGAATGTTAAGTCCACGATGAGGGCTTTTTAGTTTCGCGAGGCTTCCTTCGTGGGCAAGGGCCAGCAATTCTGCCCCCAAGCCGATTCCCATGATCGGAATATGAGGATCGATTTTAGCAATGACCTGGCAAATACCATCGATATGATGAGGATTCCCTGGACCACTGGATAGAATGATGCCATCTGGCTGCAAATCCTTTAATTCCTTCAATTTAACTGAATAAGGAACGACCGTGACGTTACAACCTCGTGCAATCAATTGACGCAAAACGGAATGCCGTAAGCCCAAGTCGATCAAGACGATACTCTTACCAAATCCTGGTGCAGCATAGGGGGTTTTGGTCGACACCTGGCGAACTTGGTCAAAAGGCAAGACGGTTGCGCGGAGTTGATCCAAGATATGCTTGATCGCATCCCCCTCATTGACCACTGTAGCCTTGATACTTCCATGTTCAGTGACAATTTTAGCCAGCTTTCGAGTATCGACTCCTTGGATCCCTGGAATATTGTGTTTTTTCAGGTAAGCATCTAAGGATAACTGTTTGCGCCAATTACTGGGATGACTCGCTAATTGGTGTACTACCACTGCTAGACACCCAGGAAAAATAGATTCATAATCATCTCGGTTTATCCCAGTTGTACCGATAACTGGAAAAGTAAAGGCTAATATTTGCCCCTTATAGGACTGGTCGGTAATCAACTCCTGATAACCCGTCATGGCAGAATTTAAGACCAATTCTCCACTGACATAGGTATCAGCTCCAAAACCAGTTCCTTCAAAAACCGTCCCATCTTCTAATACTAAGAGACGTTTTACCATAAATTCTCCTTACAAACTCCAAAAAGAAAAGTGAGAAAAGACCACCTTTTTGTAGACTCTCTCACTTCTCCTTTCTTTTTTACATATTATTTTCGTCCAGCTAAAACCGCTTCTATGATAGCCATGCGGACAAAGACACCGTTGGTCATTTGCTCCACGATGCGTGATTTAGGAGCTTCTACCAAGTGGTCAGCAATCTCCACATCACGGTTTACTGGAGCTGGGTGCATCAAGATGGCTGTGTCTTTCATACGATCATAGCGTTCTTGTGTCAAGCCATGCAAACGATGGTAGTTCTCTTTTGAGAAGAGAGACTCATAGTCATGACGCTCGTGTTGCACACGGAGGAACATCATGACATCGACTTCTTCAATAACTTCATCGATCGTCACAAAGGTTCCGTATTCTTCAAACTCTGCACTTCTCCATTCGTCTGGACCCGCAAAGTAAAGAGTTGCTCCCAAGCGTTTCAAGATTTGCATATTGGATTTTGCCACCCGTGAGTGATCCAAGTCACCAGCGATACAAACCTTGAGTCCGTCAAAGTGACCAAACTCTTGGTAGATGGTCATCAAGTCTAGCAAACTTTGGCTTGGGTGTTGACCGGATCCATCTCCCCCGTTGACAATAGAAGCTGTGATGGTTGGACTTTCAATCAATTGCTTGTAGTAGTCTACTTCTGGGTGACGGATGACGCAGATATCAACTCCGAGAGCTGACATGGTCAAAATAGTATCGTAGAGAGTTTCACCCTTGTTTACAGAGCTCGTTTTCACATCAAAGTCAAGGAGGTCACAACCTAATTTCAACTCAGCCACTTCAAATGCTTTGTGCGTACGTGTTGACGACTCAAAGAAGAGATTAGACACGATATGTTGCTCATCGTAATGAGCTTTTGCTCCATTTTTAAACTCAATACCACGCTTAATCAAGGCCATAACTTCTTCGTTTGATAAAGCTTCCATTGAGACAAGGTTTTTAAGTGCGATTTGATTTGTAGACATGTTGTAACTCCATTCCAAAGATATGCATATGTGAAAACGATACAGGAGGCTTCCTCAGTCACTCCTGTATATAGCGACGATTTGAAAACTACCTTATTCACTCACCTCGATCAAGATGCGATCTTGACCATCTAGCTCAGTCATCTCGACAATGATTTCCTCTGATCGACTTGTTGGAATGTTCTTTCCAACATAATCTGGTCGGATCGGCAATTCTCTATGACCACGATCCACTAGGACTGCCAGGCTGACACGCGATGGACGTCCACGACTGACAAGATTATCGATGGCTGCTCGTATGGTCCGACCTGTATAAAGGACATCATCAATCAGGATGACATCTTTGCCAGTAATATCTACTGGTAAAACGGTTGAATCTTCTGTTACTTTGATATCATCACGGAAAGGCTTGGTATCCAATTCACAGACTGGAACTTCTATTTGTTCTAGCTGAGCTAACCTTTCTTTGATGCGATTGGCAATGAAAACGCCACGAGTTTTGATCCCTACCAAAACAATTTGGCTCAGATCCTTATTCCGTTCGATGATTTCATAAGTGATGCGAGTAATAGCTCGCTTCATGGTCAAATCATCAACGACTTCTTTGATCTTCATCTTTTCCTCCTAATTGATAGAAAAAAGCCTCCCTTTTCAAGGAGGCTTCAGAAAAATATCAAGAGATAAGACCTAGAACGCATCTAGTTCACCCCTTATTTTGATCAGACTCCTTGCCTGCCTCACGGGACAGGATTAAAGGACTATTTAATTATCCATACTATATCACAGTTTATAGTGGGATGCAAGAAAAAACTCATTATTTTCTACGAATGTTCGGATTTACATCAACAAATCTTTTATTTAATGATGATCTGTTCCTTTTTTCCCAATCTTCTTCAAGGCAAACAAGCCACATCCAGCTAGTAAATAAGCGACAAAAATGATGGTCGCCATCTTAACCACATAAAGCCAACCAAAACGATTGACATTGATAAAGAAATAAGGGAAAGGACTGTCTTTTGCCCCTGGAACTGGCCACTTAAGAACCAAACCGTTGAGAAGAGCAAAGACCATATAAAGTACGGGAAGCAAGGTCCAAGCTAATGGATCCGACTTACGGTATTGTTTTGGTTTATCAATCACCAGGGTGTCAAAGAAGAACATCAAGGGAACAATGTAGTGACAGAGGAAGTTTTCCAAACGGTAAAACTTCTCAGGTGTCGCGATGGGTGCTAGCATAAAGTGGTAGATGACACAGGTGATCATGATAGACATGGTGACACCACCTTTTAAACGAAGATAGCCCTGAGTCTGGGTCGAACGACCACGAAGCATGCGCCAGACCATATCCCCCATAAAGAACATGACCAACATGTTGGACAAAATGGTGTAATAGAGCATCATCCCAAAACCACCATGCTTGGTCAGTTGCAGATAAACGCCGATGACACTCAAGATAAACAATAGAAAACGATAGCTAAATAATAGTTTGAATTTCATAGTATTCTCCTGAAAGAAAAGGGCTAAGCCCTTCTTCTTATTCTTAGATTTTCTTGACAAATTCTGATTTAAGTTTCATTGCGCCAAAGCCATCAATCTTACAATCGATGTTGTGGTCACCTTCGACGATACGGATGTTTTTCACTCGCGTTCCTTGTTTCAAATCTTTTGGTGCACCCTTCACTTTTAAGTCTTTGATCAAGGTGACGGTATCGCCATCAGCCAATTTATTTCCATTCGCGTCGATGGCTACAACACCTTCTTCTTCTACGACTTCAGCTGGGTTCCATTCATAAGCACACTCTGGACAGACCAAGAGCGCACCATCTTCATAGACGTATTCAGAGTTACATTTTGGACAGTTTGGTAAGTTATTCATTTCAATCTCCTTAGCAAAATTAACTCCCATAGTATACCATGAAAGGGAAAATTTGACAAATTCCGTTCTATTGTAGCATTTTCAATAAAAGAAGAGGCAACTTGGCCTCCTAAAATTTATGATTACCTTTATCTTCTTGCAATTCCTGAATGTCTCGAATCACGCGCACGCCTGCTTGACTCCTATTCTGTAATTCTTCGTCCGAGTAAGGGAAGGTATTGATCAAGATACTTTGCATGCCGATACTTTTCGCTACAGCCACATCTGTAGTGAAGTCATTCCCTACCATGACCGTTTTATCCGGATTCAACTGGTGTTCTTTGATGACTTTCATGAGAAATTCGCGCTGAGGTTTGCGAATCCCTGCATCAGACGACAGATAAATATCATGAAAAATCTCTCTCAAGCCAACCAAATCAATCTCTGGGTTGGTAAAGTCTGCTTGGGCATTGGATAAGAGATAGATCCGACACCCTGAAGCTTTCATATCTTCTAAGACTTCTTTCGTGTGAGGATAGAGCTCCAAGCGTTTGCGAGAGAGAACACGAAAAGTCCGAGCAATCAATCGTCCCCACTCTTTGAGATGATGGACACTGGCTCCTGTTGGATGACTATCTAGATAGAGTTGAACGAAAATCACGGTCAAATCAATCTCTGGATAAGTGACTTGTTTTTCCTTAGCGATACTTTCCTCAGCTTGCTGCACCAACTCCTTATAGCGGACTTGCAAACTTTCTCCTGTATAATGAGCTCCATAGGACTGGTAAATCTGGGCCATGGTCTCCCACAAGACTGGACTCGACTCATCGGTTTCGATATCGACCAAGGTTCCATAAAAATCAAAAATATAGTTTTTAAATGCGTACTTTTGCTGATTCATCTCTTTCTCCCGTTACAAACATGGTAAAGGTGGCCTTACAGACATTGGCACCTTCCTGATTGGTAATATCGACATCGACAACCCGAGTAGTCCGGCCACTGTGGACACATTCCCCGTGAATCGTTAGGACATCTCCTAGACGCCCTGCTTTCAAGTAATTGATGGAAGACTGCAAGGTCACACCATCTACTCCCTGTGAAATAATGACCAAGCCACTGATCTGGTCACACAGGGTAAAGAGATAGCCACCGTGCGCATTTCCATAATAATTGAGCGACGATTCGACCACCTTGGTTGTCACCACCACATGACCATCTCTCATGGTTTCGATCTCGTAATTTTCAAATGCTGCAATGGCATCAAAGTGAAAATCCTTCATATATAATAAATCCCCCTAGATCAGGTATTCCTAAACTCTTCCATCATACTATTTTTTTCCACTTCTTACAAGAATAAGAAAAGAGCTGGTCTACCCAACTCCTTAATAGCGAAATTTTTCCCAATCATCGTCTGTCCGTTTGCGATAATAGAACTCAGACAAATCCGGGTCTTCCATCACTTCCAGCAGAGGAAGCATGTCGTAGGACAAGTCCAACTTTTCTAATTGGTCCTTCTCAACCCAAGAAACTTCTCCTTCATCAGACGATCTTAGCTGGCCTGTAAATTCTGTCGCTTTGTAGCAAAAGACGATGTAGCGGATGCCATCCTCTAACTGCCAGTTTTTTACAGCGACCAATCGGGGGTTGAAAATGGTGAGGCCAGTTTCTTCTTCAATCTCACGGATAACTGACTCGACCAGACTCTCGCCTTCTTCGATATGGCCACCCGGAAAAGCATAGCCCGCCCAGTGAGTCTTTTCAGGTGAGCGGTACTGAAGGACGACTTTCCCATTTTCAAGATCTTCGACCATGCAAAGATTGCACAGTATAGTAGGCGTTGTACGTGACATATATTTCCTTCCTATGGTATTGACAATTAATCAATATAAACTTTTTTCTTTATCTCTTTTTTCATGACAAAGGGATTCACCAGCTCATGGTATTCATCAAAGGCATCTAAAAGGGAGCCTCTTTGAAAGACAATTGACTTCTCTTTTAAATAATATTCCGAGTGAAACGTTACCGAACCATGACCATCAAAACTAAAGAAAAACACAATGAATAATACTAGGATCAGGCTAGAAAAGAAACTAAACAGTAGCCCTACTACATTCTTCCAATTGACTGCGTGAGTTCGATAAAAGCGATACCAGATATGACAAAAAACTATCACAGCTCCTAGATACAACCAAGGATTCCACAAGAGAGGAGTAAAGGCATAGCCATAGTAACCTAATACAAAGTTAACAAAAACAAAAAGTAAAAGAATTAGATACAGGATCCTAAACAGATTCAAATGCTTTCTCATCATTGACCTCTCCTATGTAAACATTGGTTTGAGTTTAAGATAAAACGAATAGCGTGCTCCCCTTAAATAATGATCAATAGAATATGGACTGCCAACCGTAGCCAATGATCAATTGGAGGCGTATCCGGATCACTATTTTTACTATCTAAGAATAAGCTGAGTGATAATAGAAGCAAAAGAAGGGCAATGACTATTTTCAGAGATAGCATCATACCGCCAATAGCAAGAGCAGCTAGAAAGCCAAAAAATGGCAAAGGGCTAAATAAAAATGACAATAAACTAAAATAGAGCATAAACGAGGAGAGTATCAATAAGCCGTAAACAATCAACTTAGTGAAAATTGAGACTCTTTTACCTTCATTTTTCATTTTTGATAGTGAATAAATGACATAGATCATATAGATAAAAAGTAGCATATTGAATCATTCCTATGTTTTATAGATTATGTTAATAGTTTAACCAAAACCTATTCAAAATACAACTAAAGACACTAACTTATCAGTAGTCTCCTGTCTCTTATCAAAGTTTCTTGACTTCTGCTGCTACCTTTTGAAGATGCTGTTCCCGCATGCTAGCGGTGTTCACATCTCGTCCGACTTCTCCCAAGGTGCAGACACGCTTGGTTTTGATCCCACAGTGGTTCAAGACGGCATTCTTCAAGACAGAGATACCATAACTATCTGGAATGTTGAGAGGGCCTGAAAAGATCTTGTACCACCAAGTAGGCGCCATGGAGGTCGCATAAATACTGGCTGTTTTTCCTTTGAGCAACTTCTTAAATTGCTTGCCTCTCAGGTAATTCCAGATGAAGCTTCCCTGATCATTAGCCGAGTAAGCAATCCCAGGTGTAAAGACCCGATCGATCCAGCCCTTCATGAGGCTCGGCATACTACTCCACCAGATGGGATAGACAAAGATCAGATGTTCCGCCCACTGGATCCATTCTTGAGAACGAAGGATAAAGGGATCTTCCTCCATCCGTTTTCGATAGCCGTAGCGAAGGACCGGATCAAAGTCCTCTTCATTGAGACTGATCACTTTAAGCTCGTGGTGATTTGAGTCAATAGTTTCAACAATGGTTTGAAAAATAGCCTGACAGTAACTTTCCTTATCCGGATGCCCATTGATGACTAGAATTTTCATTCCTATCTCCTCCCTAATCCAAGGCCTTGACTTCCAACATCATATCGCGGATTTGCGCTGCTAGTTCAAAGTCAAGCACTTCGACAGCTTCTTGCATTTGACCTTGCAGTTTCTTGACCAGTTCCTTGCGCTCTTGGCGGTTGAGACTGGTGATATCCACTTCCTTGTCCTCTTCTTTGGCCACCGCCTTGGTAACAGAGATCAGGTCACGGATTTCCTTCTTGATGGTTTGTGGCACGATGCCATGCTCTTCATTATAAGCCATCTGAATCTGACGACGACGGGCTGTTTCAT
>NZ_CAJPOU010000048.1 GCF_905372335.1 Streptococcus sp. A12 | reverse complement strand
ATGTTCTTGATCCAAAGGTCATCAAGATTGAAGCTAACTGGCTTCCCATGCACTCCAACGTTGGCAATATGACCGCCGACAGAGATAATATTTTGGCAGACATCGAAGGTAGCTGGATAGCCCACACATTCCATAGAGATATCGACACCACGGCCATCGGTCACTTCATTGATAAAAGCCTTGATTTCATCAATATCACTTGAACAGATGGTATGGGTAGCTCCAAACTTCTTAGAAGCTTCGAGACGTGATTCTGACAAGTCTACCATGATAATGGTAGCTGGTGAGAAGAATTGTACGGTTAAGAGAGCTGCCAAACCGATTGGCCCTGCACCAACGATACAAACATTGTCTCCTGGTTTCACATGAGATGGGAGAACACCAATTTCATAGGAAGTAGGCAGAATATCAGAGAGCATAACCAGGGCTTCGTCATCTACAGAAGCAGGTGCATGATAGAGACTGCCGTCTGCGTGAGGGATATGAACATACTCTGCTTGGGTACCGTTGATCAAGTGACCAAGAATCCAGCCCCCATCTTCACAGTGGGAAGGCAAGCCACGTTTACAATAGTAGCAAGTGTTACAAGCTGTTACGCATGAGATGATAACCTTGTCTCCTACCTTAAAGTTCGTAACCGCATCGCCGACTTCTTCGACAATCCCAATTCCTTCATGACCCAGGATGGTCCCTTCTTTACAAGCCGGAACATCACCACCCAAAATATGGAGGTCTGTTCCACAAATGGTCGTTTTCACTAGACGAACAATCGCATCAGTTGGTTTCTTGATCACTGGTTTTGGTTGATCAATCAACTGAAGATTTCCTGCGGATACATATGTTGCTGCTTTCATAAGCGACTCCTTTTTGTTGGTTTTATCAAACCATTTTATTACAGTTTTTATTTTGTGAATATTATAACATACAAAGTAATCGCTTACAACATATTTATTAGATTTCTTTAAAAGATAGTTTTCAGGTCTCAAAAATCAATTTCTAGCGTTAAGATAAAGAAAAATCCCTCGCTCTTTTGAGCGAGGGGTAGCTGATAAACATCAGTTGATCTCTAGCGCCTTATTTACGACGCCCTGGACGTTCTTTGTAACCATAGTATGCATCTTCGATGATTTCTTGCATATGGTCTACCATTGGAAGACGTGGGTTAGCTGGTGAACATTGATCTTCATAAGCAAGGAAGGCCAATTCACGAGAATGTTTCTTCCATTCTTTTTCGTCGATTCCTTGTGCTTTGAAGTTCATTTCGATCCCTACGCGTTCACCAAGTTCGTAAACAGCTTTCGCATAAGCTTCAACGGCTTCTTCTGGTGTAGAGCAAGGAAGGCCAAGCATACGAGCGATGTCTTGATACTTCTCATCTGCACGGTAGTAGTTGTACTTAGGCCATGTTGCTGTCTTAGCTGGACGTGTACCGTTGTAGCGGATCACGTATGGAAGCAAGATTGCATTGGTCCGTCCGTGAATGGTGTGGAATTGCGCACCAATCTTGTGAGCCATTGAGTGAGAAATACCGAGGAAGGCATTGGCGAAGGCCATACCTGCGATGGTTGACGCATTGTGCATCTTTTCGCGTGAATGGAAGTCCGCGTTCTTCACTGAGCTTTCCAAGTTTTCAAAGACAAGTTTGATGGCTTGAAGAGCAAGACCATCAGTGTAGTCGCTAGCCATTTGTGATACGTAAGCTTCAGTCGCGTGAGTCAATACGTCCATACCAGTATCTGCAGCAACAAATCCAGGAACTGTCAATACCAAGGCAGGGTCTACGATTGCCACAGTTGGTGTCAATGAGTAGTCAGCGATTGGGTATTTACGGTTGTTTGCTTTATCAGAGATAACGGCAAATGGAGTTACTTCAGATCCTGTACCAGATGTTGTTGGAATCGCGATGAATTTAGTCTTCTTACCAAGCAATGGGAATTTGAAGGCACGTTTACGGATATCCATGAATTTTTGTACAAGGTCACGGAAGTCCACTTCTGGTTGTTCGTAGAAGAGCCACATAACTTTGGCAGCATCCATTGGTGATCCACCACCGAGAGCAATGATAGTATCTGGTTTGAAGGCACGCATGATCTCGGTACCACGTTCAACAGTTGTGATATCTGGATCTGGTTCAACGTCTGCAAAGATTTGGTAAACTACCTTGTTGCGACGAAGATCAAGCTGTTCGATGATACGATCAAGGAAACCAAGCTCTACCATAGCGTGGTCTGTAACGATCATGACACGTTCAACGTCACGACATTTTTGTAGGTATTCAATTGAATCACGTTCAAAGTATGTTTTTGAAGGAAGTTTCATCCATTGCATGTTATTTCTCCGTCTTCCGACTTTTTTGATATTCAAGAGGTTAATGGCGCTAACGTTATCCCCAACTGAGTTACGTCCGTAAGAACCACATCCGAGTGTCAATGATGGCAAGAAGGCATTGTAAACATCCCCGATACCACCGAAAGTCGAAGGAGAGTTGCAGATCACACGAATGGCTTTAACTGCTTTACCAAATTCTTTGGTCAATTCTTCGTCAGCTGTATGGATGGCAGCTGAGTGACCAAGACCGTTGAATTCAACCATTTGGCGTGCTTTGTTAATTCCGTCTTCACGGCTTTCAGATTTCAAGACAGCGATAACTGGTGACAATTTTTCACGAGTCAATGGCTCTTTTTCACCAACTTCTTTACATTCTGCCGCAAGGATATTGGTTCCTTCTGGAACTGAGAAGCCAGCTTGTTCTGCGATCCATGTTGCTGGTTTCCCAACGATGTCCGCATTCAATTTCGCACCCGCACAGTTTTTGCTGTTAGCTTTTACACCAAAGCAGAACTCTTCAAGAAGGGCTTTTTCTTTTTTGTTAACGAAGTAAGTGTGGTAAGATTTGAATTCTTCAACAAACTCATCATAGATTTCTTTATCGATGATGACCGCTTGTTCAGACGCACAGACCATACCATTGTCAAATGATTTAGACATGACGATATCGTGTGCCGCTTGGCGGATGTTAGCTGATTTTTCGACATAAGCAGGAACGTTTCCGGCACCGACCCCAAGAGCTGGTTTACCGCAAGAATAGGCAGCTTTCACCATGGCATTCCCACCTGTTGCAAGGATAGTCGCAACCCCTTCGTGGTTCATAAGGGCACTGGTTGCTTCCATAGATGGCTGCGTGATCCATTGCACACAGTTTTCAGGAGCTCCTGCTTTAATCGCTGCATCGCGCACGATTTGAGCTGCATGAGCTGATGATTCTTGAGCGGATGGGTGGAAGGCAAAGACGATAGGGTTCCGTGTCTTCAAGGAAATCAATGCTTTAAAGATTGCTGTTGAAGTTGGGTTGGTTGTAGGTGTGATCCCGCAGACTACTCCGACTGGCTCAGCAATCAAGGTCAAACCAGTGACATCATCTTCTTGAATGACACCAACTGTCTTGGTGTGACGCATGTTGTTTACAACGTGCTCACAAGCGAACAAGTTCTTAGTCGCCTTGTCTTCAAAGACTCCACGACCAGTTTCTTCATAGGCATGAAGAGCGAGCTCACCGTGTGCGTCAAGAGCTGCTACAGATGCTTTCGCCACAATGTAGTCTACTTGCTCCTGATCCAATTTGCGCATTTCTTCAAGCGCTACGAGCGCTTTTTGCACTAACTCGTCTACGTGTTTTTCAGCAGCGAGTTTCTTTTCTTCAGGTGAGAGAGTTTTTTTATCAGCCATTTGATGCTTTCCTCCAATGTTTGAAACCCTTATCCTTTTCCGGAACTTTTTCCTGTTTTCAGAAACTTTCAAGAATAGTGTAAGAAATTTCGATTTGTTAATTTTTTCACAATATTATTGTACTCTATTTTAGAAAATTTGTAAATAGTTTCACAAAGATTTTTTTTAACTTTTTTCCATGAACCCTCCTTCTCCTTCTATACAGGAGTATTTTCAAGAAAAAATTGAAGGAATTTTTTGAGAACGCACTTCAATTTCACAAACAAATATTTTCACGCAATTTTGTAAGCGTTTTCTTAATTTTACTAAATAAAGCAATTTTCTTCAAGTGAAAATTGCTTAAATCATATAGTAAATTTTACGGTTTAACCGGCCCCTGATTGGCTTGATCAACTGCTTCTTTCACGACGTTGGCATACAGGTTTCCTCCAACATCGATGGAACCATCTGATTCTAAACCAAAGTGGACATTATCCGTTCCAGCCCAAATCTCTGGATTATCGACAGCCACTTGGTACCAGTCTGCTACATAGACATAGTCATATTTTTTAGCCAATTCCAGCTGATACTGTCGAGTCTGAACGGTAACGCTATTGTTATCATTGGCTTCACGCCCATCATATGGGGTCACAAAGATTAAGCGATGTCCTTTTGGTAATTCTTGAACAAACTTATCCAACAATTCTTGATAATTATTAGAAGAGTTGGTTCCAAGTGCGATTACCACGTTCTTGAGTAAGACTCTATTGGCAATATCTGTTTCATATACTTTTAAGCCTGAGTCTAGATTGCGACTCACCAAAGCATCTAGTTGGATATCTGGCAGAACTTGTTTCAGATAATCTGATGCCCGGAGGTTTACAGAATCTCCGATCATGGTCACGCCATCTGATACATTGTAGGAAGTTGCTGAAGCATTGTCAACTTGGGCACGCGTGATTTGCATCTTGCTGTCGGATTGATGAAGCCCTTCGGTAATCAGGTTTTCATCAAAGGCTCCGACGCGTGGCGCAAAGAGTGCAATCCCAAACATGAGCAAGGTCAAGGGAATCGCGCTGTAAAAGAGTGGTTTCGTGAAACTTCTGAGATCCATCGAGATCCCAAAAATCTTCGGTTCACGTCCAGCCAAGGTTGGTTCAATAATATAGAAACTCAAGGCAGCAAGACTAAAGGATACAAGCGCTGTTAATAGAGAAGCCCATCCATTGGTCATTAATTGAGAAAAGATGATGTAAAATGGCCAGTGGAAGAGATAAACCCCATAACTTGTATCTGCAATAAAGGTAATAACTGCTGGTTCTTTCTGATCTGGTGTCTTTTCATGAAGGACACGCGTCATCACAATCATCACAGATGCAGCAAGAGTTGCTACTAAAAAGCCAAATAAATAGGTCCAAACACTATCAAAGGGAAGGATAAAGGTCAAGACCAATAAAACTAGAAAAGCACCCGCTAAAATCGCTAACGTCTTCTGTAGAGATAGCTTCTTCACTAATTGAGTAAGATTTGGGCTGGTCGTTGTAATCCCTGTCACTGTCGCTAAAGCACTCCCCACAAAGAAAGGAAAGACGTGAGCGATACTAGAAAAGTAGACATTGGACAAATTCTTGGTGACCAGCGCTCCGACAAAGAAGGTCAGGAAGGTCACCAAAAAGAGACCTGTCGAAGATAGGAAGATATAGCCTCTATATTGGCCAACTGATTTAGCTTTTTTACCCAAAAACCAAGCCAAGAGCGCCCAGAGGACGTAGTAATGAACTTCAAGAGCCAAACTCCAAGTATGAATGAAAAGATGAGGGATGAACTGACTTTCGTAACTTCCGCCACTTAACATCTCATAGAAGTTGGTCACAAAGCCAAAAACGGCTGCAATCTGCGTCCCAATCCCAGCAATAAAGTCTCGTCTGACCAAGAAGGTAAAAGGCATGACCAGCAAGACCATAAAGACTAAAGGAGGGACAATCCGGTAGAAGCGTCGTCTAAGGAAGCCCTTGAGATCAATCTTTTGATGACGGGCAAACTCATCGATCAGCAGAGCCGTGATCAAAAATCCTGAGAAAGTAAAGAAGATATCGACTCCAATAAATCCACCAGGAAAAACTTTTTGAAAGAAATGGTAGAGAAGAACGAGAAGAAGTCCCGTTATCCGTACCAATGAAAACCATTTAATTCGCATTTTGATAAATTCCTTGTTTAAACGTTCCCTTATAAACGACATTTTGTTCTGTCGTCAAGGTTCCCTGGCCTTCTGGTTGGCCATTGACAAATTCACCTTCATATTTCCAGCCAGCCTTGGCTGTAAAGGTTCCATAACCACTAAAGGTCCCATTGACAAAATTGCCCTTGTAGGTGTCCCCATTCTCAAAAGTCACCGTCCCTTGGCCATTCATCTTACCTCGGACGACACTTCCGTCATAGCGAATAGCTCCCTTATCGAGGGTCAATACACCTCCGAAAGGAATGGAGGAAAGAAATACCCACAAAGCAGACAGAACAATAATCCCCAAGGACAATCGTTCAATATTCTCTCTCGTAACATAGACCTTATAGGTCTCAAATAATTCTTTTATTTTTTCCATACTCTGTTCATTCTTTTTATCTTCAGCCGGTTACTCATTTCAGGAGCCAGTCCGAAACTAATCTTCTAATCGATCCAACCACTCTTGACAACCAGCTAGAACACGGCGATAGGTCTCTTCGAAATCTCCTGTGTACCATGGATCTGGAACACTTTCTCCTGCAAAGAGATGAATCTTGTGCTCTGTTCCAGGAGGTGCCATTCGTTTGAGGTCAGCTACATTGTTCTCATCCATTCCTAAGATCAGATCAAAGGTACGAAAATCTTGGTCACTGATTTGAAGGGATGTTTTAGATGCATCATAGGGCACGCCATGACTGCGAAAAATCTTTTGAGTCCCTTGGTGAATAGGGTTCCCGTGCTCCCAGTTAGATGTAGCACGACTTTCAATCTCATACTGGTTGGTCAAGTCCTTCATGACAAATTCCGCCATGGGGCTCCGACAAATATTTCCTAAACACACAAATACGATTTTTTTCATGACAGCACCTCCTTTCTATTATAACAGAATGTAAGAAAAATATAATCTGCTAAAATTATATTTTTGAGGCAAGACGAAAAAAGCCTGTCCATCGTTGAGGTGGGCTGACTTTCTTTTTTTATTCAGGCAGGATGATCTGAAGGGATAGCCATTTTCGTTTCCAATCTTTCTTTCGCATACGCTCTGTATAAACCGCCAAACGCTCGGGACTGGCTAAAAAATGTAGAGTCGGCTGAACGATGAAATCTTCGATATCCCTTGTCCCATAGGGGAGAAAGAGCTCTAGCTGACCATCTTTCCTTAGGCGAACTGCAATTGCTGTACACTGCTCGGGGTATTTAGAAACCGCGTCACAAGCACTGCGATAAGGAGCCGTCCCCGGACTATGCTGGTGCATATAGACTTGATTCTTCACTTCCCAAGCGTACTGAGGATAGGTCTTTTTTAACTCCTGCTCGATCTGCAGAGTCTCCTCATAGCTCATCGTAGGGTCATAAAAGACCAGATCCAGATCTGTCGACGCGTCAAATCCTGATCTGCCAGAGAGCTGGTTCCAGACGAAATTGCGCACCGCACCAGCTGCAAGCCAAGCGTCTGCCAGGTTGAGATCCCGAATAATGGCCAAGACAGTCATCATCTCTTGATCCGCTTGGATTTGCTCTACTATCGCTTTTTCCGTTAGCATCTTCTTCTAGTCTCCATTGTAGGGATAACCCAGGTGTTCATAAGCCTTGCGGGTCGCCACGCGCCCTGTCCGGGTCCGCATGATAAAGCCTTTCTGAATCAAGTAAGGCTCATACATATCTTCTACGGTCTCTCGCTCTTCGGCAATATTGACCGATAGAGTCCCAAGGCCAACCGGGCCGCCACCGTACATCTCAATCATGGTCCTCAGGATCTTTTGATCGACATAGTCCAGTCCTTCATGGTCCACATCTAGCATAGAGAGGGCCTTGTCGGTAATGGTATCGTCAATCAAGCCATCGCCCATAATCTGGGCAAAATCACGCACCCGCTTCAGCAAACGGTTGGCAATCCGAGGAGTCCCCCGACTACGAAGAGAAAGCTCCTCGGCAGCCTCGTGGGTAATCTCCATCTCAAAAATCTCGGCGGTCCGCTCGACAATCTCTGTCAGATCATCTTGCTCGTAGTATTCCATATGACCGGTAATTCCAAAGCGAGCGCGCAAGGGATTGGACAGCATCCCAGCTCGAGTCGTCGCACCAATCAAGGTAAAGGGAGGAAGATCCAGATGGACACTCCGGCTGGTCTCGCCAACACCAATCATGATGTCGATGTAAAAATCTTCCATGGCGCTGTATAGTACTTCTTCGACTGACATAGGAAGACGGTGGATTTCATCGATAAAGAGAACATCGCCTGGCTCTAGATCATTGAGGATAGCTACCAAATCACCAGCCTTTTCAATGACAGGACCGGAAGTCTGCTTTAGATTGACGCCCAGTTCATTGGCAATGACAAAAGCCATCGTAGTCTTCCCTAGTCCCGGAGGGCCAAAAAGAAGGACATGATCCAGCGCCTCATCCCGAAGCTTGGCTGCCTCGATAAAGATTTTTAGCTGGTCTTTAACCTTATCTTGACCAATATATTCATGTAAATATTGCGGGCGTAGCGTCCGTTCAACGGCCTGTTCATCGCCCATGATTTCATTGTCTAAAATTCTACTCATACAGTCTATTATAGCAAAAAATGATGCCTCCTGATGATTTTAAATCATATTCTATTTAGGATATTACTAATTATTGATTATTGGGTGTTAGAAAGCGATTTTCCTCTTAAAATACCTTGTTTCTTTTTAAGGATCGTAGTTCTCACTAGCGTTCGAACTGCGTCAACATACCTAAGCTCACTCACGTTCGCTAAGGTACGTAGAAAAAAGCCACCGGTTTTGGTGGCTCTTATAGGGAGATTATTATGAAAAAGTTTTAGGAGTTTTATCATTCAAAGTTAGGAGGTCTTTGATGATGATATTAGTATACGACGGGAAGCTTAAAGTTTCCTTATAGT
>NZ_CAJPOU010000047.1 GCF_905372335.1 Streptococcus sp. A12 | reverse complement strand
GTCCAGCCTCGCGGAGGAGAATGAGGGCATAAGCGGCAGGTTTGAACCATTCACCAACAGTAGACTCTAAAGCTTGTCCTCTCTGGGTATCGTGATTATCGACAAAGGTTACAGCACTTTCTGGATGATTGCTTGCGAGTGTACCATTGAAAATAGTGGTTAAATCAAAGTTTTCCCCTTCTTGGCTAGCTCTAAAGAGATTTTGGTGGAGGGCAACGTCGACTAAGTCGAACTGGTAGTCAATGCTGGCTAGGTAGTCATTGTTGCTTTGTTCATCCCCGTTCCAAAACTCACCAAATACATAGAAATCGTCTCCGTATTTGTCCGTGATTTGCTGGATGAAGTTCTTCATAAAGAAG
This sequence comes from Streptococcus sp. A12, assembly GCF_905372335.1. Lineage (GTDB taxonomy): Bacteria > Bacillota > Bacilli > Lactobacillales > Streptococcaceae > Streptococcus. The sequence continues at coordinate 8,472 of NZ_CAJPOU010000047.1, read as the reverse complement.
GAGTCGATGTGTTTAACCGCATCGAGACGGAAGCCTTCTACCCCAGTTGTTTCAATAAACCATTCAGCCCATTGGTTGAGGTTTTCGACCACTTCTGGGTGTTTGAAGTCGATATCAGCGTACATGAGGTAATCATAGTTGCCGTTTTCGCTGTCGACCAGATCATCTTGTGCCCAACCTTTGTTTTCCCCTTGGATTTGGTAGATGCCACTCTTATTGCGGGAAGCATCGTAGTCGGTACCGGTGAAGTGGTACCAGTGCCAGTGGAAGTCATTGTAGGCTCCATTTCGACCATCAAAGGTAAATTTGGTCCAGCCCTTGATAGTAAAAGGCTCAGTCAAGACGATGGTCCGATCGTTAGGGTCCACTTCGACCACTTCAAATTTTTCAAGGCCATCGGCTGCTGCCTTATGGTTGAGCACCACATCGGCCATGGGCTGAATTCCAGCTTCTTTTAAGGCATGGATGGCTTGCAAGTAGTCGTCTTTGAATCCATACTTGGTGCGGACAGTCCCTTTTTGGTCAAATTCTCCAAGGTCAAAGAGGTCATAGACACCGTAGCCGACATCATTGGCAGAAGTAGCTTTGAAAGCAGGTGGCATCCAGATTTTACGAATGCCCAAGTCTGCCAGGTGAGGAGCATCTGTAGCTAAGCGGGACCAGTGTTGGCCATCTGAGGATAAGTACCATTCAAAATATTGCATTAAGGTTTGATTTTCCATTTTGTTCTCATCTTTCGTGAATAATGCCTTATTTTACCAAAAATGACAGGATAGGGCAAAGGTTTGCACTCTCGAAAACGCTGTCTTTATTGGATAAAAGAAAAATGGGCTGGAAACGAGCTCTCGCATGAGAAAAATGGGGAACTTGCCCTCATGAATAGGAACTATTTTTTCGATATTGTTCAAGTTGGCTCAATCTGTCTAAAAAGAGACTATAAGCCGAAGAAGTGTCTCCATCATTTGATTGACAGGAAGGAATGTCTGTAGGATCTTCCCTGCTGTCAGTTAAGTTGTTATCCCGTTTGAAAGCTAGCTGACTACCAGATAAGAGGAAAACTAGCTTGCTGACAGGAGGAGATGCTGTTGTTGAAAGGAGGGTTCGTTTTTACTGCATCTATTAAAGAATGATTTCGTCTTTTTTTGTCGTTTCGGTTAAAACGACTCAAAACTACGCTTTTTTAAGGAGTTTGTATATGAAAAAATCAACCATTGTTTCGATTGTGTTTGCAAGTTTATTAATAAGTCCAGTTATTTTGGCGCGTCATGTCCAGGCTGAAGAAGTGACTGCGAATAGTCAAGAACCAGCCTTAACCTCTCACGTGGGACAGCCAAGTACAGCAGAAGCTTCTACTGTTTCAAATGAAGTTCCAGCAAGCAGTGAACTCTCTCCTAAGGAGGATCCTGCTAGTCAGACAAGCTTGGACCAAACGACTGCTGAGACAGATCCTACAACGACTAAGACGACAAGCGAAAATGAATCTCCTGCGACCAAGGAGACTGTTGCTACAGAGAAAGCCTCAGTCAAGCCTTCTAGTGATGCTCCTCAGTCAGCAGAACTACCTGTTGCCGAGAAAAATCCATCGCCTGTATCTAACACTCCTAAGGTGACCCTAGGAGAACTTTCAGAAGTGACGGGTCAACCAGTAGCCGAGCAAGATGTGAAGAAGGAAGCTACTGTGATAGATGCTGTCAATCAGCTCTTGAACTGGGCTTCGACCAAGGAGAATCAAGTCGGAACTACCGATAAAGATCGATTGGCATTTGCTAAGAGCTTAGGAATGGTCAAGGAGGGAGTGGAGGGTTCTGCTCCGGTCACGGATCTCTCCAGCATGGTGGAAGTGGCAAAAAAACTCCATACTGCATACAGAGCAGAGCGGAAGGAACCTCTCTTTTTGAATGGACGAGCACAGCCGATTTTCCCATTTTCACCTGGGGATGATATTGAGCATTATTCCTATGATAAGAGTGACATTGTCCGATATATTGTCTATGTTGAAACTGACTATGATACGGATGGAGATGGCAAGCCTGACTTGGTCAAGACCTTTGTACAGGTGCCAAAAGCTGCTGTCAATGGGGACTATAAGGCTGCCAGTATCTTTGAAGCTAGCCCTTATGTAACAGGGACGACCGAAGAGCGGACTTTAGAAGGGATTGGCCTGAAAGAAGGTGGAAACTTCGAGATGGCCAAGCTCTATGAAACACCTGCCAAACGCCAAGCCAGTAAAACGGTTACGACAGAAGAAGTAGCCAAAGCGACCAATCCAAAAGAATGGTACTATGTCAATCCTCGTGAAAGCTCGGATGGCTATACACACTATGACTATGAAAATCTCAACTGGTACAATTACTACTTGGTTCGTGGCTATGCAGTGGTGACCAGTAGTGGTTTGGGATCAAAAGGATCAGACGGAATCAATACGACCGGCTCAGACCTTGAAGTGGCAGCTTACAAGAATATCGTGGAGTGGCTTAACGGCAAACGAAAAGCCTACTCTGATAAGACTAGCAACCACGAAGTCAAGGCAGACTGGTCCAACGGCAATGTCGCCATGACAGGCTTGTCTTGGGCAGGTACGACGACATTTGGTGTAGCGTCTACTGGTGTGGAAGGGCTCAAGACCATTGTACCAGCAGCAGGGATTGCCAGTTGGTATGACCATTTTAACAGCCAAGGATCTCCTCTTGATACAGGAGCTTCCAATGACCTCTCTTGGTTATCTGTCTATACCTCTGGTCGTATCCTAGATAAGGAGGATTGGGACAAGGTTAAGGACTACTATGCAGCCTATATCACCAAGCTCAATGAACTCCAACACAAGGATGGTCATAATTACAACGAAGAATATGCCAAACGCGACTACACCTTAAATGCAAGCAACTTAAAGGCGGCACCTCTCATTATCCAAGGGCTCAATGATGATAACGTCAAGCCTAAACATTTCGAATTAATGGTTCAAGCCTTCAAGAAGGCAGGGATTGATCCCAAGGTCTTGCTCCACCAAGGCAATCACATCTATCCATCCACTCGTTGGTCAGGAACAGAAGTGGCAGGACAAGCCTTTAATGACCTGATGAACCTCTGGTATAGCCATTACCTCTACGGTATCGAAAATGGCATTGAAAACCTCCCGCAAGTAACAGCTCAGGACAATCTGGATCCTAGCAAGTGGCACCGTTTTGACAAATGGGATACGGATCAAGCTATCTCAGGTCGGATCTACTCTAAGCGTGAAGAGGTAACGGTGACGGGTGATTACTATGGCACGGGAAACAATTGGACCACACGTAACCAGGATGCGGCCTTCCATTCTTCCGAAGTAGCAGCTTCCTATGCAGCAACCGTTGACCAAGATACGACCATCAAAGGTCATATTCCGGTACATTTTAGCGCAGCTTTTGTCAAAGGAGACAAGAAGCATGCTCATGTCAGTGCGACCCTGATGGATGTCGCAGACGAAGAATTTGATGTGGTCAAGGAAGAAATCACTTATGACAAAGATGGTTACAGCACGCGCACACTGGAAAAAGAAACCATCGATGAGACAGGCTACTGGAACGGCAGCAATCTTGAGACTCTACCTCTCAAACGCTATACCACTCACAAGGTCAAGAGTGTCGTGATTGCGCGTGGTTGGATGAATTTGGCCAATCCAGCTTCACGTTATGACTCTGCTAGCTCTAGTCAGTCTATCGATGTGAAAGAAAATGAATTTCATGATTATACCATGTACTTGCAGCCAAACTTGTATACAGTGAAAAAAGGTCATCGTCTGGTCTTGAGCCTACACACCTATGATCCGGATTATATCTACTTTGCGGATCCATATGAAGTGACCTTCAAGACAGACTCTATTTCAACAACCATCCCAACTGTCGAAGCTAGTCGGTCGCTCTTATTACGCTACCAACCAAGTGAAAAAGATACCGAATATGCAAGGTTAGCAGACCGGATCCTCCCAATCGCACAGAAAGAACCAACAGGAGAAGATGGAGGTAAGGATTTGGCTACCCATCCAGACCAACAACCACCAGTTGGACGGGATCCAATGAATTTCCGTCAGGAACAAAAAGCAGAAATCGCTCAATTGACACAGGCAAATAAATCTACCAGTCAAGAAAGTGAAGCTCACTTGCCTGAAACTGGGGAATCAGCAAATATCTGGACAGTTTATGGCTTGTTAACCGTACTTGCTACTAGCTTGTGGAAAGTTGTCTACCGTCGCAAAGAAGATCAATAATGTCAGACTTATCGCCAAAGGGTGATAGAAAAAAAGGATCCAGTCCATCAGAAGGAGGCTTCCATTGAGATCCATAGAACATTTCCAAGAACAAATCGCCACCATTTTTCATGAGGCAATGTCCATACCGAGCTTTACCAATACCGAGACAGAAAGGGAGATAGAAGACTATCTAGACCAACGAATTGGGTCTATTCCATATTTTAAGACTCACCCCAAGCACTTTGGTCGCTCCCCTCTTCCCAATGACCATCTTCATCGCAGTGTCAATTGGGCCTTGGTCGATAAAGGCAAGAAAAAGACAGTGATCCTTTTTCACCACCACGATACGGTAGATTTAGAAGATTACGGTCCCCTAGCCCCTATAGCCTTGGATTCCGAGGCGCTAGTTCAAGCCTTGAAGGGTATTGATTTTCGATCAGAAATGCAGGATGACCTAGATTCTGGCCAATGGCAATTCGGACGAGGTTCTTGTGACATGAAGGCAGCCTTGGCACTTCAGCTGGGTGTCTTAGAAGCCTACGCCTCCGATTCAGAAGGGGGGCAGGTCAATCTCCTCTACCTTTCCGTGGGAGATGAGGAGTCCTATTCACGTGGGATGAGAGGAGCCTTGGGCCTACTTTGTCGGTTAAAAGAAGAGTTTGACTTGGATTATGTCTTAGCGGTGGATTCAGAGCCTTTTGAAGTCACTAGTGACAAGGAGAAGGTCCTGCACATCGGAACGGTCGGCAAGCTCATGCCAGTCGTCGTCACCCAGGGAGTCTTATCCCACATGAAGGAGCCTCTCAAAGGAATCAACGCCCTCTCTCTCCTAATAGCAGTCGCATCGAAATTGGACCTCCATCCAGACCTATCCGACCAAGCGATGGGAGAGCAATCTCCTCTTCCTTCTTGGTCTTATCTGCGAGATTTGAAGGATCAATATGATGTATCGACTATCCTTCATGCTGCCGGCTATTTCAGCGTACTGCATCTGAAAAAGACTCCTCAAGAATTGTTGCAACGCATCAAAGAGTTGAGCCAGGAAGCGGTTGATGAGTTTTATGTCAAATACCTGTCCCTCCAGGATCAAGCAGGACAAGAACATGTGATAGCTCAGCCATGGGTGATCAGCTATCAAGAATTGCTGGATCGTTGCCAAAAGAAGGAAGGCTTTTCAAGCTTCCAAGAGCAATGTGAGCAAAGGGCCTACCAAGCTTTCTTAGCTGGAGTCAGCTATCAGGCCATTGCCATCCAGCAGATCCAAGATTACTTAGACTTCCTAGCGGAGAAGACTCCATTGGTCGTTATTGGCTTTGCACCACCCTATTACCCATCCATGAACTGTCGCTCTTTACTAAACACCAGTCTCAAAATTGGCACCCTGGTGGATGATTACCGCCATTATTTAGGAAAACGTGGCCTGACCCTGAAGGTGGAGGAATACTTCATGGGCATTTGTGACACCAGTTATTGTGCCCTGGAGAGAGAGCTAGCAAGCTATCAGGTTGTCTTGGATAGTTTGGCGACCCCTTCTCAAGTCTACGAGTTGGATCTGGAAAAAATTGCCCAGATCCAAGTGCCGGCAGTCAATTTAGGACCTTGGGGCAAGGAACTCCATCAAAGAGGGGAGAGGGTCTATAGGGAGGACCTCATGGAGACTATCCCTAACTATCTATTTGGCCTTCTCTACCGTTTTAATGAATTGCTTTAATACTTAAGTTTTCCATTGACAAATGAGGAAAAGAGGACTAAAATATAGGCAAAATAAGTAACCACTTTCTTTCATTAGGGAAGTGGAATAGGAGAAGGAGAATCTATGATTGAATTTCAAGGAGTCACCAAGGATTACGATGGTCAACTGGCATTGAACCATTTGAACTTAACCATTGAAGATGGGCAAATTGTCGGCTTGATCGGCCATAATGGAGCCGGGAAATCAACGACCATTAAGAGTCTGGTCAGTGTCATCACCCCAACGACTGGTAGAATCCTAGTAGATGGGAAGGACCTCTATAGTAATCGCTTGGAAATAAAGAAGAAGATTGGCTACGTAGCCGATTCACCGGATCTCTTCCTTCGATTGACGGCCAATGAATTTTGGGAGTTGGTCGCTACTTCTTATGATATGAGCCAGCAAGAATGTGATGACCGCTTGGAGCAGTTGCTGCATCTGTTTGACTTTGCTAGTCATCGTTATGAGGTCATCGAGTCTTTCTCTCATGGGATGCGCCAGAAGGTCTTTGTCATCGGGGCTCTTCTATCTGATCCAGACATTTGGGTTCTAGATGAGCCCATGACTGGTTTGGATCCCCAAGCCTCTTACGATCTGAAGCAGATGATGCGGGAGCATGCGGATAAGGGCAACACTGTCATCTTCTCTACCCATGTCCTCGAAGTAGCAGAGCAACTCTGTGATAAGATTGCCATCCTGAAGAAGGGGAACCTCATCTTTTATGGAACCATCGAAGAATTAAAGGGGCAACACCCAGAACAAAGCCTAGAGTCCATTTATCTTGGACTAGCTGGTCGAAGAGAAGAGGTGAGTCCAGATGCGTCTTAAAATGGTTCGTCGCCTAGTCGATGTCAACATTATCTATGCGACTCAGCCTGCCCAATTAGCGAAATTTCGTAAGAAGCAGGAAAAGGATCCGACTAGGAAGGTCAATGTTTCCGCCCAGTCCATTCGGACCTATATATTTATAGGTCTCCTTTATCTCTTCCTTTTTGGGATACTTTCTAGTGCCAATGATTTTGTCTCTAGCCCTGGTCCCTTTGTCAATATGATTACGCTCTTTGCGCTCTTAGCCATATCCCAAGGTTTGATGAGTTTTTACAATGTCTTTTACGAGAGCAAGGATTTGCAATTTTATCGTCCCTATGCCTTTTCGGATGCAGAAGTGATTGCAGGAAAGAGCATCTCGGTCATTTTAGTGCTCTTGATGGCCCTGCTTCCAATGATTAGTTACTTCATCATTCTGCCCATCCAAGCAGGGGGAAATATTCTGGTGGGGCTCCTTCTTGGCCTTCTTTGTGCCATGATTCTCCTCTCCATCCTTTTTTTAGGCACCTTGTTCTTATCCCACCTGATTACCAAATCAGCTATCTTTAAGAAGCACACGAGTTTGGTGTCTAACCTCATCATTGGCTTGGGTAGCCTCATTTCCATTGGAGCTTACCTCTATATTAATATGCTCCAATCAGAGCATTCGGTGGCTGGTGATCTGGTTACTCAACCCAGTATTTTTCCTCCGATAGAGGTCTTTCATAGCTTTATCTTGAATCCTTTGGATTCAGGAGCTCTACTTGGGATCTTGGCTTGGATTCTGCTTCTAGCGGTTCTCATTTGGCTGGTCAAAAGTCAGGTCTTGCCTCATTTTTATGATGCTGCCCTTGAGGTTTCTTCCAGCCATGCGGTTAAGGAGCGGGTGAGTCAGATGAAGGTGGGAGATCAGAAGGCCTTCCATCGCTTTACTGTTTCCTATCATAAACGGCTTCTGAGTGATGGTACCTTGCTGACGCAAGTCATCTTCATGATGGCGATTTTCCCTTATCTTTTCACATTTGGCTTGTTTTTAGGGGCATCGCGAGCTTCCCTCCAAATTGAAAACTACCTCACACCCCAATACCTCCTTCCTTTATCGCTGATTGCTTTCATGATTGGAGTCTTCAACTCTGTGGAAAGCTTGACCAGTATTGGGATCTCTTTGGAACGGGAAAATTTCGCTTATCTTCGTGCCCTTCCGATTGACTTCAAACGCTATTGTTTGAAGAAATTTTGGATTCTCTTTTCGGTTCAGTCTGCTTTGCCGATTGTGCTTTTGGTAGGGGTGTCCTGTTACTTTGGTGTCCATCCCCTCTCTCTTTTAGCCATGCTTTTGATTTGGTTTTTGACCAGTTTGAGTTTAAGTGTGATCGCTTTTAGACGTGACTACAAGCTCTTAACAACTAATTGGTCGACTGTAACAGACCTGATGAACCGTAATAGAGGAAATGCAGCCCTGAGAGGCTTATTGATTTTCGTCTTTATTATCGTTATGCTAGTCCTGATAGGCTTTGCCTTCTATCTATCCGCTGAGGCTTTCACCACCCTGATTGCTAGTGTGATTTATCTTCTCATTGCGGGTATAGGAGCTCTAGCGACTTACTTTATTTATAAAGGTACTTTCTACAAATTTAACCAAGAAATTGGTGGATAAAAAAGAGAGTGGGACAGAAATCGGTAATTCGTTAGAATTCGATTTCGTCGT
>NZ_CAJPOU010000046.1 GCF_905372335.1 Streptococcus sp. A12 | reverse complement strand
AACAGGACTAATGCTTTTGCACTAGCCCGAGTACCTCAACAACAAAGCAAATTGAATAAACTTAGCTGTTTTCATGTTTGACTTTCTCCTTTGATTGATGTCTTGTTTAGTATTTTAGCATAGGGGAAAATCAATGTCAAGAATTTTCTACAATATTCTGAATTTTTTGAATAGAAACAAAATAAAGGCGAAAGTCGCTTTCTTACTTTCGCCTGATCTTCTTATTTTTTCCTGTAGAGATCAAAGATAATTTGATCATTGTATAGATCAATGGTATTGGCCTTGACATAGAAATCCATATCATTTTTAATCTTAGCAAGCTCGATCTTGATCGTCGCTTCTTTGCTATCAATTTTTACAAAGTCAGGTAGATCCTTGTTTGTAGACAGCACCTGCATCACGGTCTTCTTAGGAAGTTTCAAGGTCCCAACTGAAAAATCCTTGAGGGTCAAGAGAATACTTCCATCCTCTAGCTTACTTGGCTGGAAATAGATATAGAGCGGGTACTCCTTCCCTAAAAAGTCCATCTTCCCCTCTAGTAACATCTGTTGATTGTCTGCATACAGCTGATAATCACTCAAATGATAACTTTTAAGCATGACCTTGATGGTTTCATTTAGTTGAGCCCTAGTTGTGGTCATACTGCCGATCTTGACATCTCCTCCTTGACTAGGAGTCTGTAGTTGCCGGACATCCTCTCGAACCGTTGAGAAACGAGTCCATACGACTAGACTTGTTGCCAGCAAGAAACTGACCAAGCCTAGAAAGAGCCATTTCCAGATGTTGATCGGCGTTTTCTCTCGTCTTTCTTTATAATGAGGTCCTGTGGTTGCTCGCTTAACCTTCTTTTCACTCGAACCATTTTTTCTCAGTTGCATGTATTTTCTCCAGTACAGCTTCTTTCATGATCTCATAGCCAGTATTATTGGGATGGAAACTATCCTCATCATACAAGGCATCATTGGTCACAGTTTCTTTTCCTAATTCGGATTCTGTCACCCCACTCTTGCCATCAATGCCCTTATAGAGGAGGTCATTGATTGGAACAAAGTAGACGCCTTGATAGGCAGAGAGGGTCTCCTCCGTTCTTTGGTTCCACTGATCGACAAGGGTCTGCAATTCCGTTAGATCGGGGAAATTGAGATACAAGGGATTATAGATCCCCACCACGTAAATAGGCAGATCAGGGTTGTCCTTGCGGGCAAATTCGATAATCTGTTTGAGATTTTTCTCATACGTCTTCGATGCTTTTTCGAAGCGGTCCAGATCTAAATTACTGGTATCCTCAAGAATGGCCTTTCGCAGGTCATTGCCCCCGACAGTAATGGTCAGTAACTGAGCCTTCTTCAGGTCCTTTCGAATCTCCTTTTTATCCTGCATACGTGACAAAATTTGACCGCTCGTGTTGCCAGAGACACCATAGTTGATCGCTTTGAATTCAAGACCTGTTTCATTAGTCAAACTCTGAGCGAGCAGAGGGACATAACCTCCTTGATTGGTGCTATCTCCTACGCCTTTGGTCAAGGAATCCCCAATCGCTACATAGGTGACTACCTTCTTTTTGGTACTTGCTGATGGTTTGGTCATTACTGGTTCTGCCGAAGGAAGGAGCCAATTGACCAGAAAAAAGCAGACCAGAAAAGTGACCAAACAATACAAGATCATCTCTAGTATTTTTCTACTATTCATATACTCCTCATTCGTCCAGCTTTCAATTTGACTTTCTTATTTTTAAGTCAGGTTTAGGCTTGGTAGACAATCTTGCCTTGGCAGATGGTATAGGCTACTTGTCCCTTGAGGGATTCACCGACAAACGGGGAATTGGCTGCCTTGGAAGCAAAATGATCAGACACTAAACGATCAGCATCCAGATCAAAAATCACAATATCTGCTGGTCCACCGACTTCCAAATAGCCCGCTTCAAAATTATATAATTTAGCAGGATTATAGGTCATTTTTTCTAAGAGTTCCATCAAGCTGAGCTCTCCTGCCTGGACCAAATAGGTCAAACCAAGCGATAGAGAGGTTTCTAATCCTGTCATGCCGGAAGGAGCCTTGGTGATATCGGCTACGTTCTTTTCATCCGCATGATGAGGCGCGTGGTCCGTTGCGATTACAGTAATCACTCCTGACTTCAATCCTTCAATGACTGCACGACGATCCTCTTCTCGACGAAGAGGCGGATTCATCTTGGCATTGCTTCCCTTAGACAGCAAGAGGTCTTCAGTCTTAGAGAAATGCTGAGGAGCTACTTCTGCTGTAACAGGAGCACCGATTGCTTGGGCAAACTCGACTACCTTGACACTCTCAGCTTTCGAGAGGTGTTGGATGTGGAGGTGGCCACCTGTCGCGTGAGCAATCATAGCATCACGCGCTGCCATCGAGTATTCTGCCACACCAGTCGCTCCGCAAACCTTGAAATGCTTCCGGGCAATGTGCTCATTGAGTCCTAGAATGCCGTTCAACTCTGGATCTTCTTCGTGGAGACTAATGAAGGTCCCCAGACGTTTGGCTTCTTCCAAGGCCTGACGGACTACCTTGGTACTTTGCAACGGGATCCCATCATCTGAGAAACCGACAGCTCCAGCCTGTAGCAAGCCTTCAAAGTCGGTGAGATGTTGGCCATCAAAGTTCTTGGTAACCGTCGCTACGGTTTTAACATGAATGGCTTCCTTAGCAGCAGAATCCAAGACTTCTTTTAAGGTCTCGACATCTGAGATTGTTGGAGTGGTATTGGCCATCATGACGACTGTGGTAAAACCACCTGCTGCAGCTGCCAGTGCTCCTGTGTGAATATCTTCCTTGTGGGTCTGACCTGGTTCCCGGAAGTGAACATGAATATCCACCAAACCTGGCGCTACCACCTTGCCACTCGCATCGATAACTTGGGCTCCCTCATAAGAAAGAGATGGACCCATTTCTACAATTTTCCCCTGATCTACCAAGAGATCACATACTTGATCCAAACCAGTTTTTGGATCCATTACCCGACCATTTTTAATGACTAACATCTTCTACTCCTTTATTCATAGAAATCAACATGGGTCTCTAGCAAGCGATCCCCATCATAGCGGAACATAGCTGAAAAGAAGGGTTTATCCTCCAAGAGCCACTCGACAAAGGTGTGGTCCCCCTCCCAAGTTGGCTTACTTAAGACTTGATCATAAGGCACCCACTCCAGTGTCCCTTCGTTACACTCGATGAGTTCCCCTTCAAATTCGGTCACCTTGAAGACATAGGTGTACCAGTCCAGGTCAGGTGTAAATTCAGGGAAGGTGATAATTCCTTTTAGAACTGGCTTAGCAACTAGACCCGTTTCTTCAAGGATTTCTCTAGTAGCACATTCTTGAGGAGTTTCCCCACGTTCTAATTTTCCACCAACCCCGATCCACTTGCCTTCATGGACATCATTGGGCTTTTTATTGCGATGAAGCATCAAAAATGCTTCTCCATTATCGATATAGCAAATTGTAGCTAACTGTGGCATTATTTCTTCTTTCTATTTTCCTAACTTCGCAACCAATCAATCGGCTCGCGACCCATCTCCGTTAAATAAGCGTTAGCCCTTGAAAAAGGACGGGAGCCAAAAAAACCGCGATAGGCCGATAAGGGACTGGGATGGGCACTTTCAATAATCAAGTGTTTGCTTGCATCAATCAAAGACTTCTTCTTCCGAGCATAGGCACCCCACAGAATAAAGACAACATGCTCCTCCTCTTGACTGACTAGGCGAATAACTGCATCTGTAAACTCTTCCCAAATCAGGCCAGCGTGCCCATTGGCTTGGCCAGCAGGCACTGTCAGACAGGCATTGAGTAAGAGAACCCCTTGCTCTGCCCAAGGCGTCAAGTCATGGGAAGGCTTAACCCCAATATCTTCCGCCAACTCCTTTAAAATGTTTTGCAAGGATGGAGGTGCTGGGATGTCATCCGGTACAGAAAAGCTGAGCCCCTGTGCTTGACCAGGACCGTGATAGGGATCCTGACCCAGAATCACGACCTTAACTTCTTCCAGATTCGTTGTCTTTAAGGCCTGAAAAACCTTTTCACGAGGTGGGTAGATAGTCCCTGATGCATAGACCTGATCTAAAAATTGATTGATTTGCTTAAAGTAGCCCTCTGGAAGCTGCTCCTTAAGCAATTGGTGCCATCTTGAATGTTCCATCGCTTCTCCTTACAGCATAAAATAATTAACCGTTCTCTTGAGATTTCCTTGGACCAGCAGCCAAACCAATAGAGGCTAACAAGAGAATTTGTGGTAGAAATTGGATCAGATAACGAGTCTTGCCACCTTCAAAGATGGTCAAAAAGAGAAGACCACCAAAAACAGCAAGCGATAGGAAGTGGAATTCGTCATCGTTCTTCTTCTTGAGATAGACAAGGACCAGGCCAGCTGCCATCACAATCCAAACCAACTGTTTAACGAACTCATAATAGCGATACTGAGGACGATCTGTACTTAAGAAGTAGGTACGAATCCATTTGGCAACTGGTAAATCCTTGGTATAAGGCTCGTAAAGAGGGTTAATGACCGGAGTCTTTTCGTATTCAACATCCCGATAAAGCCAACCAAGTGTCCCTTCTGCAACCGTTAAGGATTGCTTGGTATAAAGATGTCCCAGGAGTCCAATCGGACCATATTCCTTCAAGCGCCGTTTGATTTCTTTAATGATATATTCGTTCTTGAACATCCCATTATTGTACTCGTCTCGCTTATCTTCGTCGACATATTTCAAGAGCCCTTCTTTCATATCTGCTTGGTTGTGCCCAATATCCGTCAAGCCCAAGTTAATAAACAAGAGCGGTCCTTTAGCCAGCCCTTCCCCTTTTAAAATAGGGACATCTGTTTGGTGTTTGACAGCTGTATTCAGAGCTCCAAAGACCAGACCAGTTGATAAAAGGGTTAAAGCAAAGACTTTTCCAAAGACCTTCCACTGCCCTTTAAAGAAGAGGACCATCCAAAAGGCTATCACGACAATAATAGTCGTCGGACGAATCAGCATAGTAAGCCCTGATAAGAGGCCAAGCCACAAGGATGTCTTCCATTGTGCACCACTCTCGCTCCCTTTTAAGAGATCCAAGGCTAGCCCTAATTGCAAGGCGATGAGAGGAAGAGGCGGAATATCCGTGTACATGGAGTAAAAATAAGGGGAATAACAGATTAAGACCACATAGAGGGTATATACCCAGTCTGCTACTTTTTGGTCATAATGTTTCAGCCCTAAACGATATAAGAGGATAGCTCCTGCATTCACGAAGACCATATTGAGAACTTGCATGACCCAAAGGCCCGCTCCACCAAAGAGTTGGTAGAAAAAGCGTTCGTACAAGAACAAGGGAAGGTTATTGGGATTCCGGCTCAGGTAACTTGATATAGAGGACTCTTTTAGAAGGCCAAAAGCTCCCGTATAGACCACCGCGGCATCCCGACGGATAAAGAGTTCCGCAGACAGCATAAAAACAATCTGAACTAGAATCGCTCCAACCATCAATCCGGTCTTGTGTTTCATCAACCAGGCAAAGGCTCTTTTGAGATAGGAGCGACCAGTATAAGCTAAGAGAAAGGCCACTCCACCAGCTACAAGCCCCCATCCTGAAATATCTTTGAGGTAGACGACACTAATGACAAACCAGTGCACCATCAGGAGCAACATGACCAGATGGAGCAATCCAAATAAGGCATTTTTACTTTTTACTAACATAGCTCCATTATAGCAAAAAAATAGGGATTTCGCTGGATTCTATCGGCTCTCCATCAAATAGAGGACTTCTGTTTGGATGGTGAAGCCAAGGCTTAGATAAAGACACAGGGCTGCTTGATTCTCTTTTTCAACGACAATCTGAAATTGCTGCTCCACTTCTGCAGCCATCTGATTCATCACACTTCGTAAGAGATAGCGTGCGTACCCTTTGCGAAGATGATCCGGGTCAACGGCTAATCCGAAGAAATAGGTCGTACCCTGAGATAGATCAACTGTGATAGATGCAAGGACTTGCTCTTGATTCCGCAGTACGAAGAGACGGGTATCCTGCCCCTCTAAGGACTCAGTCGCATACTTGAGGGCATAGTCAAGATCTGTCTCAAAAGCCTTAGATTGAAAGCGAGCAATCTCTGGGAGAATGGACTCCTCAGCTTCCAACACCATCAGCCCTACTCTCTTCTCATGGTCAGTGACTTGACAAGGTGCATCCAACCACAGTTCGTGCTCTTCCTCCTCTGCCTCCACTAAATGAAAATGGCTAAGTAACTCTGGGTGCTGGTCCAAAAAGCGAAGTTCTGATACATACATGCGTTTTTCTAGCTGAAAGTCCTTGGCCAAGTCCATAAAGTCTTCCCATAAGGAACGAGCAATCCCTTGTCTACGAAAAGAAGGTGTCACAAAGAGCTGAACCTCAGCTTCTTTCGGTTCATCCGCATAGATGGACAAAAATCCTACCAGCTGTCCCTCCACCAATGCAAGGATAAATGCTGGCATCGTAGAATCATCATTATAGAGATTGTCCAAATAGGGCAAGCGATAGGTATGGTCATTTTGGTGACAGGCTCTCACAAGCTGCTCACACTGCTTCTTTTCTTCTAGACTCAGACGAGTGCGTCTTTCAAGCTTCATTATTTTTCCTTCCTTTACAAAACAAAAGGAGAGCCAAGTGTTGGCCCTCCTCCATTATACTTTAGTCTTGCCAGGTTTCTTGGTTTTCCTTGAAACGGCGTAACAGTTCCAAACCTTCAGAAGTGATATAACCTTGTTCTTCAGCCAAATGAATCAATTCTGTGTAGTTAGACAGGGTTTCAAGTTGAACGCCAGCTTCCGAAAATTTCTTATCTGCCTTCTCTAGTTGGTAGGTAAATATAGCCACCACACCAAGGACGTCTGCTCCTTCACGCTTCGCAGCTACGACAGCATCCAAAACAGACCCACCAGTAGAAATCAAATCTTCAACCACCACCATCTTTTGACCTTGTGGTACTCGGCCTTCGATTTGGTTTCCAGCCCCATGGTCCTTTGGTTTGCTACGGATGTAGGCAAATGGCAAATTCATCTTGTCCGCAATAATGGCACCATGAGGAATCCCTGCAGTTGCTGTACCTGCAATCACTTCTACTTCAGGGAAAGCTTCCTTGATTTTATCTACAAATCCATTTTCAATCAAGGTACGAGTTTCAGGATAAGCAAGGGTCACGCGGTTATCCGTATAAATTGGGGACTTGATCCCAGAAGCCCAAGTAAAAGGCTCTTCTGGTTTCAAATAAACGGCTTCAATTTTTAGAAGATGGCTGGCAATATCTTTAGCTAATGACATGATAACTCCTTCTTTACGATTTTAATCGAATACGAATTAAATCAATGATTTATTTTTAAATAACTGTACAGGTTAGTGAATAGTTTAGGGAAGGCCCTATCGGGCTCTGTTTATTCCGACGATCTCAGAAGAGAATCGATAATTTTCTCTTCTGAGATCTAGTGAAGTCGTTAGGGAAGGTCCCATGAGACTTCCTGTAGAGCTACAAAAGTTTCACTTTTAGTAGCTCTTACGCATTCCACTGTCTCTTAATTTCATGATAAGCATCCCATGGGTTTTCTGCTTGGATAATCGGACGTCCAACCACGATGTAGTCTGAACCGATGGCATGGGCTTCTTGTGGGGTCATGACCCGTTTTTGGTCGCCAATTTCTGCTCCTGCAGGACGAATCCCTGGGGTGACGCAGACAAACTCTTCTGATGTAGCTTTCTTGATCAAATCTACTTCATGGGCTGAGCAGACAACGCCGTCCAAGCCAGCTTCTTGCGCCTTACGAGCATAATTAACAACTGATTCTTGGACAGTGGTTTGGATGTTTTGGCAATCACGCATGTCTTCTTCACTGGTTGAAGTCAACTGAGTCACCGCCACCAACTTAGCTCCTGGTCCAAGTGCTTTTTTGGCTTCGCGCATCATCTCTACACCACCGGCTGCATGAACTGTCACCATATCCACTCCAAATGTGCCTAGGACAGACATGGCTGACTTAACCGTATTTGGGATGTCGTGCAATTTTAGGTCCAAGAAAATGCTGTGGCCACGACCTTTCAGATAGTGAACAATTTCTGGGCCGACTGCATAGAAAAATTCCATTCCGATTTTTACAAACAGTTTTTCATCTTCTGGGAAATGTTCTAAAAAGTTTTTGACATCTTCAAAAGCTGGAAAGTCAAGGGCGATGATGGGACGTTCTTCACGCATGGGTTTCTCCTTTTTATGACTGACATTTTTTCCACAAAAAAACCTTGCCCGAGGCAAGGTTACACGAAAATTAGGTAGTATCTACCCTGATTCACCGTCTAGACCTTAGGAGCCTCTCTGGACCACTTTAAAGGTTTTTCTACATTTTAGTACGATATGAAAGAAAAGTCAAGAAATAATCGTAAAACGTTCGGATTCAGTCTGTCTTTTTGGATTAGACTAGTATGAGTCCTTGATCATAACAAAAAACTTGACATATTATCGATTTTCCTGTAAGATATTTTCTATGCTGAGTAAGGGTTGTTTTAGTTGTAACTTACTCAGTAGCCTGTTGGGGTTGTAGCCAGCAGGCATTTTTTATTTTCTTGATAATCCTTATAATAGATTTTCTCGGACATGCCGACGTAAATCTTCTAAGCTAGTTATTCCATACTGATCCATGACCTTTGGTAAGTCTTGGATAATGGTCGGACAAGCATATGGATCTGTAAAGTTAGCAGTTCCTACTCCGATTGCAGAGGCACCAGCAACAAACATCTCCAGGGCTGCTTCTGCTGAATCTACACCGCCCATTCCAATAATCGGCAGTTTGGTGGATTGGGCCACTTGGCGGATGAGTTTCAAGGCTACTGGGAAGATAGCTGGTCCTGACATACCGCCTGTGCCATTGGCAATGATTGGCTTGCCTGTCTTGAGATCAAAGCGCATCCCGACCAACGTGTTGATCATGGTCAAGCCACTCGCTCCAGCATCTTCTACAGCTTTGGCGACTTGAGTAATATCGGCCACACTAGGGGTCAACTTAACGTAGACAGGAACGGAGGAAGCTTCTACCGCAGCTTTTACTGCATCATAAGCCAACTCAGGAACCTGCCCAATTAAAAGGCCATTGTTGCCATGGTCTACGTTGGGACAAGAGATATTGAGCTCGATGGCCTTAACATTTGGCGCTTGCGAGATCTTGCCAGATACCGTTGCATACTCTTCATTGGAGAAGCCAGCTACATTGGCGATAATCGGTAGATCTGGATAATGCTGGGCCAACCAAGGAAGTTTCTCTGCTAGGACCACGTCTACCCCTGGATTTTGGAGACCAATGGCATTGAGCATTCCTGCAGGCGTCTCAGCAACACGTGGCGTGGGATTTCCGAAGCGAGCCTCAGCGGTTGTCGCCTTGATCATAATGGATCCAAGCAGATCTAAGTCATAGTATTTGGCATATTCCTGACCAAAGCCAAAACAGCCGGAAGCCGGAATAATGGGATTTTTCAAGTCTAATCCTGGTAAGGATACAGCTAATCGATT
>NZ_CAJPOU010000045.1 GCF_905372335.1 Streptococcus sp. A12 | reverse complement strand
TAGATACAGGGCACGTTTTCTTATACTCTTCTGCTAGCTTGATAAGACTTACTTTATCGATTTTCTTACCAAGCTCTGATACTTTTTTAGTAGTTCCACCTGTAGGCGCAACTCTTCTATTTCGGATAGCTGTCTCATCCCTTTACCATAGGTATATTGTTTCCCCAAAGGTTAATGAAAACGATGTAACTCACCATTCTCATACCATCTCATCCAGGTATAGATTTGACTGCCATTCTTAATTCCCAATGTCTCCATGATGACTTTATTAGACTTACCAGCCTTTTTCATTTCTATGCAGGCTAACTTAGTTTCTAATGAATAAGCTTTTTTGACCATAGCAAAACACTCCTGTTTCTAGTTTACTAGTTTTCAACAGGAGTGTTTTCTTGTGTCTCATTTTTGGGGGCTAGTGCCAGTTGTTGTCCGTGTTTATCTTTTAGATCCAAGACAACAATCAAAAAGTTCGGATGGTACTTTGGAGACTGTTGGTTATATGCTTCTTGCAGAAACCAAGTAAATTAAACCAGGTAATATTAATACAGAAGATTTGGTTGTCCAGAAGACACCGTTGTACACGATTCCTTTTACTGATAAAAATGGAGTAAATTATCCAAATAGTAAGGAAATTCCATTTGGCTTCCAAACAGCTCGTGACAATATTCCTAAAATAACAGTCTTTATACCATTATTAGGATATTATATATGGCATCTTTCTCCAAATTCACAGTTTGTAAACAGAAATTACAGTATAGGTGCGAACGTTGACTTGCTTAATCTTAATGGTTTAATGCTATATACGGAAACAGTTTGATACTATGAAAAAGTAGATCTAGTAACCTACGCCCTTGAAGTAAGTAAAGTCCTTGAAAGACGTACTTTAAAATGATGGTGATTTTAGTTTCACCCTCAAACAAGAAGGTGGAACACATTAAGAAACTGTTACCAACAAAAATGGTAAGGCAACCTTTACTGAACTAACATTCGAAAAATCAGGTATGTATACTTATAAGATTACGGAAGTTGTTGGTTTGGATAAAGACGTCGACTATGATGGTATGGAGGTTACTCTTACAGTCACTGTTAAACAAAACGATCAACATGAATTAGAAGTTGAAGCAGTCTATACATCAACAGGTGATCATGCTGAAGGAGAGAATGACGAAGTCTTCAACAACCATGTTGTAGAATCAGTTAAAATTAAATTTGACTTAACTGAGAAAATAGTTGGACGTGAGCTTAAAGATGGAGAATTCAAATTCGTTCTTAAAGATACAAACGGACAAGAAGTTGAAACTATAACGAACAAAACAGACAGAACTGTAACATTTACAGAATTATCATTCGACAACTCTAAAGTGGGTATTCACACATATACAGTAGAAGAAGTGATCCCTGCATCGAAAGAAGCTGGAATGGTAAATGATTCTATGAAAGCTACGATTACTATTGAAGTTGCTAAGAACGGTCATACTCTGACAACTGTAACAAACGTATCACCAACAAGTGGGGTGGATGGGAATGGTAACGCTACTGATGGAACAGAGGATAAAGAGTTCAACAATAAGATCACTCCTCCAGAAAGGCCTGAGTTCCAACTCGAAAAATTCGTTCTTAACAAAGAAGAATTTGATATTACTGGTTCAAAACTCGTTGACGATGACAATGAGTTAACTAATGAGTACACAGAAACTAATGCGGATCCATATGCTGATAAAATTTCAAACAACGAAGCAGAAAACATCAATACGAAGACAGCTGAACGTGGTTATAAAATAGTTTACCAAGTGTGGTTGGATACTAAGAACTTCACTGACAAGAACAACATCCAATCTGTAGGTATCTCTGATACATACGATGCTGAGAAATTGATAACGCTACTGACATCAAGGCTTCTGACAGCGTAACTGGTGGAGATGTACCATCTAAATTTGATATTACAGTAGCTAACGGAGTAATTACAGCTACATCTAAAGCTTCTATGAACAAATCTTTAGGTGATGCAGAAGATACTCAAGTTATCGACACAACTAAGTTTGCATTTGGTCGCCACTACAAATTTGATATCCCAGCAACTGTTAAAGCAGACGTTGCTGATGGAGTAGACATCGAAAACAAAGCCAATCAGATCGTTCATGTTTACAATCCAGTAAGAAATCTGTAGAAACTCCAGAAAAACCAACTCAAAAACGTGTGAACAGTGTGCCAATCACTGTAGAATTCAACTTCACGAAACGTTTGGAAGGTCGTGAGCTTAAAGCGAACGAATTTAGCTTCGTACTGAAAGATTCAACTGGTAAAGAAATTCAAACGGTTAAGAATGATGTGGCAGATAACGTTAAGTTCTCAGCAATTGAGTACAAGAAGGGTGAAGAAGGCACTTACACAGTTGAAGAAGTTCAAGGCACTGATTCTACAGTTATCTATGACACAATGAAAGCTGTTGTAACTTTTGAAGTAAAGCGTGATGGTAGCGCGAAAGCTCTCGTTACAAACGTAACAGATCCAGTGGACAAAGAGTTCAACAACAAAGTTGTTCCACTACCACCAGAACTTCTTTCTACTGGTGAAGAACAATCAGCTTCTGCTGCATTGTTAGGCGCTGCTCTTGGTTTGGTAGGACTTGCTGGTCTTGCAAGACGCAAGAAAAACGAAGACTAAACAAGTGGTAAAAACCAACGATTCACACTAGGATCGGAAATGCTTTAGTTTTCCACAAGGAGGCCTCGCTCTAAGGAGTGGGGCCTTTTTGTTATTTCTTGAAAGCATTGAAATCACGTCTCGCAATATGATACAATAGAGGATATTTACAATAGTTAGGACAAAGGTATGCTTATTTCGATTATTTCACAAGGCTTGATCTGGGCTATTTTGGGGCTAGGTATCTTTATGACCTTCCGTATCTTGGATTTCCCAGATATGACCACAGAGGGTTCCTTTCCATTAGGAGGAGCCGTTGCGGTAACGCTGATCACCAAAGGGGTTCATCCTTTATTAGCCACCCTGGCAGCCGTTGGTGCGGGGTGTTTGGCTGGATTAGCAACAGGTCTTCTTTATACCAAAGGGAAGATTCCGACGCTGTTATCGGGGATTTTGGTGATGACTTCCTGTAACTCAGTCATTCTCTTCGTGATGCAACGGGCCAACCTGGGCTTGCTTGGCTACTCAAAAATCCAAGATATGATTCCTATCGCGAGTGGCGTAAACGAGATTATCATCGGGATCATCTTTGTGACCCTGGTGATTTCTGCCATGCTCTTCTTTTTAGATACTAAATTGGGGCAGGCCTATATTGCGACAGGAGACAATCCTGAGATGGCTAAAAGCTTTGGGATCCATACCAGCTGGATGGAGTTGATGGGGCTAGTAGTTTCTAATGGGATTATTGCCTTGTCAGGTGCCTTGATGGCCCAGCAAGAAGGCTATGCAGATGCTTCTCGAGGGATCGGGGTCATCGTCGTTGGTTTGGCTAGCTTGATTATCGGAGAGGTTCTTTTTTCAAAACTAACCTTAGCAGAACGTTTGCTCAGTATCGTTATTGGATCGATCATTTATCAATTCTTAATTTGGACTGTGATTGCCATCGGTGTCAATACCAGCTACATTCGCATCTTTAGCGCTATCATCTTGGCGATCTGTCTCATGATTCCAACCTTTAAAGAGAAACTGCTGAAAGGAGTCAAACTCAGCAAATGACCGCAATTGTAGAATTAAAAAATGCCACCATCGTGGTGAACAATGGATTGAATGAAGAAAAAGTCATTTTGGATAATGTCTCTTTGGAGATTCATGAGCATGACTTTATCACCATTGTTGGGGGCAATGGTGCTGGTAAGTCAACCCTTTTCAACACCCTGGCTGGAACTCTGCCTCTGACCAGTGGTCAAGTCTTGATCAAGGGAGAGGACGTGACGCACTATGGTCCGGAAAAACGGGCCAAATACCTATCCCGGGTCTTCCAAGATCCAAAGATGGGGACGGCTCCTCGTATGACAGTGGCCGAGAATCTCCTGATTGCAAAATTCCGAGGAGAAAAGCGGGGCTTGGTTCCTCGTCGCCTTGCCCAGTACAAAGACGAGTTTAAAGAGGTTTTGAGCCAGATTGGCAATGGTTTAGAGAAGCATGTCGATACGGCGGTAGAATTCTTATCTGGTGGACAACGTCAAGCTCTGAGCCTGTTGATGGCTACCCTGAAGCGTCCTGAACTCTTGCTCTTGGATGAGCATACAGCTGCTCTCGATCCCAAGACGAGTCAGGCCTTGATGGAGCTGACGGATCGATTTGTCAAAATGGATCGACTGACTGCCTTGATGATTACCCACCATATGGAAGATGCCCTCAAGTACGGGAATCGCTTGATTGTCATGAAGGATGGAAAGATTATCCAGGACTTGAACCAAGATGAAAAGGCTAAGATGGACCTGTCTGATTACTACCGTTTCTTTGAGTAAATTTAGAAACTAGTTTCAGCGTGTAATCGCTTGCAATACCAATATTAAAGGAGTATACTATAGGTGAAGATAAGGGAGAAGGGGTTGATACCAATGCCTTATAGATTCATACATTAGGTTACTTCGTTTTAGGTCTGTCTTCGCTGACACTTGTTCGTGCTCTTTATGAAAAGAGCCTTAACGCCGGAAATGTTAAATCGGTTGAGCCGTCAAGTAAGTCTGCTTAACTTACTTAATGACATTGAAATACGTGGAAATAGTAGTGGAAGCTTTAGATGGTTTTCGAACTTCGGTATGCTCAACTGAGTGCTTTGTAACAAAACTGAAATAGAAATTGCAAAGAAAACCACTGGTATGTGAAAACGTACCATGAAAAGAAATGAAAATCATAACTGTTGTTTTCGTTAGCCTAAATGGTTAATCGCCTCTTGTCAGTGAAGCAGACCAGACCTCTAGTCCCG
Source organism: Streptococcus sp. A12 (assembly GCF_905372335.1). GTDB lineage: Bacteria > Bacillota > Bacilli > Lactobacillales > Streptococcaceae > Streptococcus. The sequence continues at coordinate 4,901 of NZ_CAJPOU010000045.1, read as the reverse complement.
TAAGACTGGAGGTCTTTTTGTCTGTCATGTTAGAAAGTTGAGGTGAGGTCAGTGGGATTGCCATACGCACATGAATATAGCTGTCGAGATCACTTTAAAGAAAGAGCGATGGAACGATTTGGGGTCGATAAAGAGCAGTTGAAACGCTGGGTCAATCAACATGTGCCCTCGCTTCATCATTTTGATAGCAGTTTTGATCAACGGCCCGATACGGAAGCCTATGTAGCAGAGGACGGTGTCGTCTTTGTGTGTGATCTGAAGAAGCGAGAATTTATTACTTGCTTCCAAGCGGTCAATTTGACGGTGGATGAAGAGCAGAAGGAAGTCTGTCAAGATATTCATCGTGAGAATGTGCTCGCCTATAAACATAGCCAAAGCAAGCTCCTGAATCGCTACCGTTTGAAAGAGGCGAAAGAGTTACTGGCCAATATTGAAGAGCATGTTGATCGGTTTTATAGTTTGTCCCAAACCCTCAAGAAAGGGGCTCTCAGCGATCGGAATTACCACCACCTAGAAGAACTGTTAAATGAATTTCATGTGATCAAGGCGGCGATACGGGTGATTGAGAATAAGAAAAATGACTATCATACGGACTAGCGTCTCTTTAGCAAGCTGACATTCTATGCTGTCGTCTTGGGTTTTGATAAGGGTTCCTCCATCAAATGATGGAGGGCTTTTGTTTGGTCTGACTTTTGAAAAAATCGTGAAAAAATAGTATAATGTTCTAGATATGCAAGAAAATTGCAAAACTGTAATTCGACTTGGTGAGCCAAGGACCGTAAGTATGAACCATCACATAAAGGAGAAAACATGAGTAACATTAAGTTGATTACTTTAGGTGGAGTCCGTGAAAACGGGAAAAACCTCTACATAGCTGAAGTAAATAGCTCTATTTTTGTTTTGGATGCTGGTCTCAAGTATCCAGAAAATGAGCAACTAGGGGTCGATGTCGTTATTCCCAACATGGACTACCTCTTTGAGAATAGCGATCGTATCGCAGGAGTCTTTTTAACGCACGGGCATGCGGATGCCATTGGAGCCCTTCCCTATCTTTTAGCGGAGGCTAAAGTTCCCGTATTTGGGTCAGAGTTGACCATCGAGTTGGCCAAACTCTTTGTCAAGAGCAATGACAGTGTCAAGAAGTTCAATGATTTCCATGTAATCGATGCCAACTCAGAGATTGATTTTGGAGGAACCGTTGTTTCCTTCTTCCAGACAACCCACTCTATTCCAGAAAGTTTAGGAATTGTCATCAAGACTTCTGAAGGAAGTATCGTCTATACAGGAGACTTCAAGTTTGACCAGACAGCGAGTGAGTTTTATGCGACTGACTTTGCTCGTTTGGCAGAGATTGGACAAGAAGGCGTCCTCGCTCTCTTGAGTGACTCTGCCAATGCCGATAGTAAGATTCAAGTGGCTAGTGAGCAAGAGGTTGGGGATGAAATCCTAGATACGATTGCTGACTGGGATGGCCGTATCATTGTAGCCGCTGTTGCAAGTAACCTATCACGGATCCAGCAAGTCTTTGACGCAGCTGCAGAGACAGGGCGCCGGGTTGTCTTGACTGGATTTGACGTAGAAAATATTGTCCGGACAGGGATTCGTTTAAATAAACTGTCTTTGGCCAACGAAAAAATATTAATCAAGCCAAAAGAAATGTCTCGTTTTGAGGATCATGAATTGATTATTCTTGAAACGGGGCGGATGGGTGAACCCATCAATGGCCTCCGTAAAATGTCCATTGGCCGTCACCGCTATGTTGAAATCAAGGATGGCGACTTGGTCTATATCGTAACAACTCCATCTATCGCTAAAGAAGCGGTTATGGCACGTGTAGAAAACATGGTCTATCAAGCAGGCGGAGTCGTAAAAGCGATTACTCAAAGCTTGCGTGTATCAGGACACGGAAATGCGCGTGATCTTCAATTGATGATCAACCTTCTTCGTCCCAACTATCTGTTCCCAATCCAAGGGGAATACCGCGAATTGGATGCCCATGCACGGCTTGCGATGGAAGTGGGGATTTTGCCTGAAAATATCTTCATTCCGAAAAAAGGCACCATCATGGAATATGACAATGGTGACTTCGTTCCTGCAGGTAGCGTCTCTGCTGGAGATGTCCTCATCGATGGGAATGCCATTGGGGATGTAGGAAATGTCGTCCTCCGTGACCGGAAAGTCCTTTCAGAAGATGGTATCTTTATTGTGGCTATTACGGTTAACCGTCGTGAAAAACGCATTATCTCGAAGGCAAAAGTTCACACTCGTGGCTTTATCTATGTGAAGAAGAGTCGCGATATCTTGCGCGAAAGTGCTGAGATTGTCAACCAAAGTGTGGAAGAATACTTAGCCCAGGAAAGCTTCGATTGGGGGGAGCTCAAGGGTGCTGTTCGTGATAGTTTGGCCAAGTACCTCTTTGACCAGACCAAACGTCGACCAGCTATCTTGCCAGTCGTCATGGAAGTACGCTAGGATTAAGATAAGAGGAAAAGTCGATCGTCGGCTTTTTCTTGTCAAGGAAAAGAAGAAATAGTGAGGAAAGATAGATGGCAGTAATGCAGATTGAATACTATTCAGAAGCGCTCGCAATGGAGTGGGGGATCAACGTCCTCTACCCAGATGGATCTCGGGTGGAAAATCCAGATGATCAAGATATCCCGGTCCTCTATCTCCTTCATGGGATGAATGGCAATCAGTACTCTTGGTTGAAACGGACCAATGTAGAACGGATCCTACGTTCGACCAATCTGATTGTTGTCTTGCCTAATACCAATAATGGTTGGTATACGGATACCCAGTATGGCTATCCCTACTACACAGCCATCGCAGAGGAATTGCCTAAGACCTTGGCACGCTTCTTCCCCAATATGACTAAGAAGCGGGAGAAGACCTTTATCGCTGGTCTATCGATGGGGGGCTATGGATCTTTCAAACTGGCCCTTCAAACCAATCGCTTCTCGCATGCTGCTAGCTTTTCTGGTGCTCTTAGCTTTGAGGGGCATCAACTGGCAGACACCGATCTTGGAAGTGCAGCTTACTGGCAAGGGGTCTTTGGAGAACTAGAAGATTGGACGACGAGTCCTTACTCCTTGGAAAGCATTGCTGAGAAGTACTCAGATAAAAAGACGGTCTTATGGGCGTGGTGTGGCGAGCAGGATGCTCTGTATGAGGCCAACAATACAGCTGCTGATCATCTGAAGGACCTCGGTTTTGATATCATCTACAGCCATGGACCAGGAAAACATGAATGGTTTTATTGGGAGCGGGAGTTAGAGCATTTCTTAGCAACCCTGCCAATTGATTTTGAACTAGAAGAACGACTCGATTAGGAAGCTACTCATGCAGAGATGTGCTATAATATAGTGAAAAGTGCCTGGGCCAATTAGAAGAGAAGCCCAGAATCAATGAACAATTAGGAGAAACATACGTGACTAAAGATATTCGTGTGCGTTATGCACCAAGTCCAACCGGACTACTACACATCGGAAATGCTCGTACAGCATTGTTTAACTACTTGTATGCGCGCCACCAAGGTGGAACTTTTATTATCCGTATCGAAGATACAGACCGTAAGCGCCACGTCGAAGACGGCGAACGTTCCCAGCTGGAAAACCTTCGTTGGTTGGGTATGGACTGGGATGAAAGTCCAGAGACGCATGAGAACTACCGCCAGTCTGAACGTTTGGAACTCTATCAAAAATACATCGACCAACTCTTGGCTGACGGAAAAGCCTACAAGTCTTATGTGACAGAAGAAGAGTTGGCAGCAGAACGTGAACGCCAAGAAGTAGCTGGTGAAACACCTCGCTACATCAACGAATACCTCGGCATGAGCGAAGAAGAAAAAGCGGCTTACATCGCGGAACGTGAAGCAACAGGAATCATCCCAACGGTTCGTTTGGCTGTGAATGAGTCTGGTATCTACAAATGGCATGATATGGTCAAAGGCGATATCGAGTTTGAAGGTGGCAATATCGGTGGAGATTGGGTCATCCAAAAGAAAGATGGTTATCCAACTTACAACTTTGCCGTTGTGATTGATGACCACGACATGCAAATCTCTCACGTCATCCGTGGAGACGACCACATTGCCAATACACCAAAACAGCTTATGGTCTATGAAGCTCTTGGTTGGGAAGCACCTGAGTTTGGTCATATGACCTTGATTATCAACTCTGAAACTGGTAAGAAGTTGTCTAAACGGGACACCAATACTCTTCAGTTCATCGAAGACTATCGTAAGAAAGGGTACCTTCCAGAAGCAGTCTTTAACTTTATCGCCCTTCTTGGTTGGAATCCTGGTGGGGAAGATGAAATCTTCTCTCGTGAAGAACTGATCAAGCTCTTTGATGAAAACCGCCTCAGCAAGTCTCCAGCAGCCTTCGACCAAAAGAAAATGGACTGGATGAGCAATGAGTATATCAAGAATGCGGATCTTGCGACCATCTTTGAAATGGCCAAACCATTCCTCGAAGCAGCAGGACGTTTGACAGACAAGGCTGAAAAATTGGTGGAACTCTACAAACCACAAATGAAGTCAGTGGATGAAATCGTTCCATTGACAGACCTCTTCTTCTCAGACTTCCCAGAATTGACAGAAGCTGAGCGAGAAGTCATGGCTGGTGAAACGGTTCCGACTGTACTTGAGGCCTTTAAGGCAAAACTTGAAGCCATGTCAGACGATGAGTTTGTGGTAGAAAATATCTTCCCGCAAATCAAAGCAGTCCAAAAGGAAACTGGTATCAAAGGGAAAAACCTCTTCATGCCAATCCGTATCGCCGTTTCAGGAGAGATGCACGGACCAGAATTGCCAGAAACTATCTACTTGCTTGGTCGTGAAAAATCTATCCAACACATTGAAAAAATGTTGGAAGAAATTGCAAAATAGGAATACATTTATT
>NZ_CAJPOU010000044.1 GCF_905372335.1 Streptococcus sp. A12 | reverse complement strand
CCCACTCAACCACTGCGTCTTGCTCGACAATCCAAAAATAATTGAGAGGCTAGGATTTTTGTCCCAGCCTCGTTTTTTGCTTGGATAAATTTGAAAAGAAGCGGGCAGATCTAAGAGAGCTCGAATGAATGAAGACAATGAAAACTTTATGAAAATTTCATAATTTAAGTTGACAGTCTTGAAAAAAAGGAGTAGAATAACCCCTGTTTTATGAAAAAGAGGCAGGGAATTCCCGGCCTCATGATCTTTTTTCAAGGAGTTTTTTATGTTTTCAACATTGAAAAAATGGTTTATTGGCCGTCCGTTGAAATCTGGTGCAGAAGGTGAAGGAGGATTGCTAGGGAAAATGCAGGCCTTGGCTATGCTCTCTAGTGACGCACTTTCTTCTATTGCCTATGGTCCAGAGCAAGTTATCCTGGTCTTGATGACCGTATCAGCAGGAGCCATTTGGTGGTCCATTCCAATTGGGATTGTGGTCCTGGTTCTTCTAGCCAGTTTAACGATTTCTTATCGTCAGGTCATTCATGCCTACCCTCAAGGGGGAGGAGCCTATATGGTGACTTCGGAGAACCTGTCTCCCAAAGCGGGGTTGATCGCTGGTGGAAGTCTTTTGGTTGACTATATGCTGACGGTAGCGGTATCTGTTTCTTCCGGTGCAGATGCCATCACGTCAGCGATTCCCTCTTTTCATCCTTATAATCTTCACATTTCCATTTTGTTGGTCTTGCTTTTGATGCTGATGAACCTTCGGGGACTGCGCGAATCAGCCACATCCTTAATGATTCCGGTCTATCTGTTTATTGTCAGTACCATTGCCTTAATCGGCTATGGCGTGATCCAAATTTTGACAGGGAATTTGGCCTATAACGCGACTGCGCATGTTGGCCAAACCATTTCAGGAGTCAGCATCATTCTCTTGTTGAGGGCCTTTACGAGTGGATCCGCTTCCCTAACAGGGGTGGAAGCCATCTCCAATTCGGTTCCCTTCTTTAAGAAACCAAAAGCAAAGAATGCAGCTTCTACCTTGACCATTATGGCTTTGATTTTAGGGATCATGTTTGCAGGGATTACCTTTCTCAATTACTGGGTGGGTGTTGTTCCAGCAAAAGGGGTAACAACTCTAGCCCAAATGGCCCAAGCTATCTTAGGGAATTCCCCAGTCGGTCAAGCCTTCTTTTACGTCTTTCAATTATCAACAGCCTTGATCTTGGCAGTTGCGGCTAATACAGGGTTCTCCGCCTTTCCAATGTTGGCCTTTAACATGGCCAAAAACAAATACATGCCACACATGTATATGGAAAAAGGGGATCGTCTGGGCTATTCCAATGGGATTTTGACATTGGCGATTGGCGCGATTGTTTTGCTCTTGATCTTCGATGGACAAACAGAAAGCTTGATTCCGCTCTATACCATTGGGGTCTTCATTCCTTTTGCTCTTTCTCAAACAGGGATGGTCATTCATTGGAAACGCCAATATCAAAAAGGATTTCTCAAGTATTCGCTGGTTAATATCCTGGGGGCTGCTATCTGTTATGGGATTGTCTTGATCCTCTTGTTGTTCCGTCTGAGTGAGATTTGGCCTTTCTTCCCTATAATCGGTCTTTTACTTTGGATGTTCTTAAGTATTCGCAATCACTATGATAAAGTTGCGGCTCAATTGCGTTTGGGAAGGAAGATCGAAAAGACAAATTACGCGGGCAATACTGTCATTGTCCTTGTTGGGAATGTCACTCAGGTAAGTGTGGGAGCTATGAGTTATGCAAATAGCCTAGGAAACGATGTTGTAGCGATGCACGTATCAACGGAAGAAACCAAGGTCAAGGATGCTGAGGTAGCAGAAGAATTCAAATATTATTTCCCTCATATTCGCTTTGAAAATGTCATGACAAGTTACCGGGATATTATCCAACCAACAGTTGAATTTGTCTCAAAAGTAGCTGAGGAGGCCAAGGAAAAAGGGAACACCGTCACAGTCTTAGTTCCTCAATTCATCCCTAAAAAACATTGGCAAAATATTCTCCACAACCAAATGAGTTTGAAATTGAAGTATGCGCTTCGTTGGCATGAAGAAGTGGTTGTGGCAAGCTATTCTTACCATTTGTCTGAATAACTATCGCATAAAGAAAAGATGTCTGCTTTAGAGGTGATTCGGATTAAAAACAAAGTTGCCTAAAACTTTCCTAATGTGAGTGCGGACGTCAGCGAACTTCTTCGAAGTTCCAAGACTAATTATTGAGCCTAAGGTCTCAATAATTCCGAGTGCCTGAAACACAATTGTTTCAGGCACTTTTCTCACAGCGGAAAGTTTCAGTAGATGATTGAATAATTCTAACGAGTATAATTTTTATAGAATTTATTAGATTTGTATCAATGAACAGTTTGTCTCCACTTTCAGATGTCTGCTTGAGCAGGCATCTTTTTGGATTTTCTCACACGAAAAAAACCACTCGAAAGTCTTGTAAGATACAGCCTTAATCTTGAAAAAATGTTTAAAAAATGCTATAATAAAGAGAACGTTTAAAATTTAAGAAATTTGAAAAGTAAGGAAACTAATGGCTAATTTATTAAAAACAATTATCGAAAATGATAAAGGTGAATTAAGACGATTGGAAAAGATGGCAGACAAGGTCTTCTCATACGAAGATCAAATGGCTGCCTTGTCAGATGATGAACTGAAAGCGAAAACAGAAGAGTTCAAGCAACGCTACCAAGATGGCGAATCATTGGATGACCTTCTGTATGAAGCTTTTGCGGTAGTTCGCGAAGGTGCCAAGCGTGTCTTGGGCTTGTTCCCTTATAAAGTACAGGTCATGGGGGGTATTGTTCTTCACCATGGTGACGTTCCAGAAATGCGTACAGGGGAAGGAAAAACCTTGACTGCGACCATGCCGGTATATTTGAATGCCCTATCTGGCCAAGGAGTTCACGTTGTCACTGTCAATGAATACCTGACAGAACGTGATGCGACTGAGATGGGTGAGTTGTACTCATGGCTAGGTCTTTCAGTTGGGATCAACTTGGCTGCAAAATCACCGTCTGAAAAACAAGAAGCTTATGCTTGTGATATCACCTATTCAACCAACGCGGAAATTGGTTTCGACTATTTGCGTGATAACATGGTTGTTCGTGCCGAAAATATGGTACAACGTCCTTTGAATTATGCCTTGGTTGATGAGGTAGACTCCATCTTAATTGATGAAGCCCGTACGCCATTGATTGTTTCAGGTCAGACTTCTACAGAAACTAGTCAACTCTATCACATGGCGGATACCTATGTAAAATCTTTGGAAAAAGAAGACTATATTATTGACGTCCCTTCAAAAACGATTGGTTTGTCAGATTCTGGGATTGATAAGGCTGAAAGTTACTTTAATCTTGAAAACTTGTACGACATTGAAAATGTTGCCTTAACACACTACATCGACAATGCCCTCCGTGCTAACTACATCATGATTTTGGATATCGACTATGTAGTCAGTGAAGATCAAGAAATCTTGATCGTCGACCAATTTACAGGTCGTACCATGGAAGGTCGTCGTTATTCTGACGGCTTGCACCAAGCGATTGAGGCTAAAGAAGGTGTACCAGTCCAAGAAGAGACCAAAACATCAGCTTCTATTACTTACCAAAACTTGTTCCGGATGTATAAGAAACTTTCAGGGATGACAGGTACTGGTAAAACAGAAGAAGAAGAATTCCGTGAAATCTACAACATTCGCGTTATTCCAATTCCAACTAATCGTCCGATTGCTCGTATTGACCATCCGGACCTTCTCTACCCAAGCTTGAAATCGAAGTTTAAAGCTGTAGTAGAAGATGTAAAAGCTCGCTATGAAAAAGGACAACCAGTCTTGGTGGGTACCGTTGCCGTTGAAACCAGTGACTACCTATCCCGCCTCTTGGTTGAAGCAGGCGTTCCTCACGAAGTTTTGAATGCGAAAAACCACTACAAAGAAGCGCAAATCATCATGAACGCTGGTCAACGTGGTGCCGTTACCATCGCGACCAACATGGCCGGACGTGGTACCGATATCAAGCTCGGTGAAGGGGTTCGTGAACTAGGTGGACTTTGTGTGATTGGTACAGAGCGTCATGAAAGCCGTCGTATTGATAACCAGTTGCGTGGACGTTCTGGACGTCAAGGGGATCCAGGTGAATCTCAATTCTACCTTTCTCTTGAAGATGAGTTGATGCGTCGTTTCGGTTCAGAACGCATCAAAGCCTTGCTGGACCGCTTCAAACTAAGCGAAGAAGAATCTGTCATCAGATCCAACATGTTTACACGCCAAGTTGAAGCAGCTCAAAAACGAGTGGAAGGGAACAACTATGACACTCGTAAGCAAGTCCTTCAGTATGATGATGTTATGCGGGAACAACGCGAGATTATCTACTCTCAACGCTATGATGTCATTACAGCGGATCGTGATTTGGCGCCAGAAATCAAGGCCATGATCAAACGAACCATTAAACGGATCGTTGAAGGAGCTAGCCACTCAAGCAAGGAAGAACGGATCGAAGCTATTCTGAACTTTGCCAAATACAATTTGGTCCCTGAAGATACGATTTCTGAGAGTGATATTGAAGGCAAATCTGATAAAGATGTGATTGATTACTTGTACAAACGCGCTGAAGAGGTTTATGAAAACCAAGTGGCGAAATTACGTGATGAAGAAGCAGTCAGAGAATTCCAAAAAGTCTTGATCCTTCGCGTTGTGGATAGCAAATGGACCGATCACATCGATGCCTTGGATCAATTGCGTAATGCTGTCGGTCTCCGTGGTTATGCACAAAACAATCCTGTGGTTGAATACCAATCAGAAGGATTCCGTATGTTCAACGATATGATTGGCTCCATCGAGTTTGATGTGACTCGTTTGATGATGAAAGCTCAAATCCATGAACAAGAGCGTCCTCGTACAGAGCACAGTATTTCAACGACAGCGACTCGTAATATTGCCGCTCAAAAAAACGATTTACCAGAAGATCTCGACTTGAGTCAAATCAAACGCAATGACATCTGTCCATGTGGATCTGGTAAGAAATTTAAAAATTGCCACGGTAAAAAACTCTAATCGGATGAAAGGATCAGCCTATGTCTTTTACAGCTACTAGCCCAATCATTGATGAAACAGCAGTAACTTCTCTTTATCTCTTAGAAGGTGAACATTTAGCTCGCAAAGAAGCGCGTGACCGTGAACTAGCCTCTATTTTGAAGGGGGAAGACAAGCGGATTTTGCTTGTGATGGGACCATGTTCATCAGATAATGAGGAAGCAGTGATGGAATATGCTCGTCGCCTTGCAGCCCTTCAGGAAGAAGTTAAAGATCGGGTCTTCATTGTGATGCGGGTCTATACTGCCAAACCTCGGACCAATGGAGATGGCTATAAAGGCTTGATGCATCAACCGGATACTGCTTCAGGACCAAGTTTTGTAGCTGGCTTAAAGGCAGTTCGTCGCCTGCATCACCGAGTGATTACCGAGACTGGTTTGACAACAGCAGATGAACTATTGTATCCAGAGACCTACCCATTTGTTGAGGATCTCCTTTCTTATGTTGCTATTGGGGCACGTTCTGTAGAAAATCAAGGCCATCGATTTGTGGCGAGTGGCATCTCAGTCCCAACTGGATTGAAAAATCCAACGTCTGGAAATCTGTCGGTCATGTTTAATGCAATTTATGCTGCACAACATGGGCACCATTTCTTCTATAATGGTCGTTCTGTGGAGACAAGTGGAAATCCATTCGGGCATGCTATTCTGCGTGGAGCCTTAGACGCGAATGGGAAAAACATTCCAAATTACCACTATGAAGATCTGCTAGAAGTTGCGCATCGCTACCAAGCCTTGGGCTTGCAACATCCATTTATCCTGGTTGATACCAATCATGATAATTCTGGGAAAAAATTTACTGAGCAGATTCGCATTGTCAGAGAAACCCTTACAAATCGTAGCTGGAATCCAATTATCCATGATGTAGTCCGTGGATTTATGATTGAATCTTATTTAGAGGACGGTCGTCAAGATCAACCAGAAGTATTTGGTCAATCGATCACAGACCCATGCTTGGGTTGGGAAAAGACAGAAAGCTTAGTACGAGAAATTTATCAGTATGTAGCTGAATAAGAGGAGAGGGCTGGAGAAAATATTCTCAGCCCTTTCCTTCTTAAATAGAGTTGCTGATAGAAAATCATTAAAGAGGAAAAGATATGATTGTTGGACATGGGATAGATATCGAATCGATCCAATCCATTGAACAAGCCTACCAGAGACATCCGAGATTTGCTTCTAAGGTATTGACAGAGACGGAACGAGAACGGTTTGACCAATTATCTGGAAAAAGGAAAATGGAATACCTGGCAGGTCGATGGTCTGCCAAAGAAGCCTTTTCCAAGGCTTGGGGAACAGGAATTGGTCCAGTAGGATTTCAGGATCTGGAAATTCTAACCAATCAAAAAGGAGCTCCCTATTTTTCAAAAGCTCCTTTTAGTGGAAAGATTTGGGTATCGATTAGTCACTCAGGCGATTTAGTTTCGACCAGTGTCATTTTGGAGGAAAGAAATGAAAGCTAGTATACATAGACCAACGCGAGCATATGTGGATGTAGAGGCTATTGCCTATAATGTTCAACAAATACAAGCCCATATTCCGAAAGAGACCTTGACCTTTGCAGTTGTCAAGGCAAATGCATACGGCCATGGGGTTGAACCAGTGGTAGAACGTTTATTGCCACTAGTAGATGCTTTTTGTGTCTCCAATCTAGATGAAGCCTTGGAAGTTCGCCAAGTAGCAGGTGAAAAGCCGATCTTAATTTTGGGCGTTGCACCAGTAGAACACGTTGCGATCGCCATCAAAGAGGAAATTCGTTATACAGTGGCTAGTCTCGAGTGGTTGAAAGCATTGTTGGCTGAAAAGTCTGATTTGACTGGGTTGAAGGTTCATATTAAAGTGGATTCAGGAATGGGACGAATTGGTTTTCGTTCGGCAGAAGACTTGCAGGAAGCCATGATCTTATTAAGAGATCATGGAGCAGAAGTGGAAGGGATCTTTACTCATTTTGCTACAGCTGATGAGAAAGATGACCGGCATTTCCAAGGCCAGTTGCAACGATTTAAGAGCTTGTTGGAGCTCTTGCCCTATACTCCTAAAATCGTTCATGCCAGCAATTCAGCAACAACTTTATGGCATGCTGATACCATTTTTAATGCTGTCCGACTGGGTGATGTCATGTATGGTCTCAATCCAAGTGGAAGAGAGTTAGAGCTTCCCTATAGCATCCGTCCTGCTCTGAGTCTGGAAACAGAATTGGTCCATATCAAACCACTAGAAGTGGGGCAGACAGTTGGCTATGGAGCGACCTATCAGACTAGTGAGGAAGAGTGGATTGGGACCATTCCAATTGGCTATGCAGATGGCTGGACCAGAGATATGCAAGGTTTTCATGTCCTTGTTGATGGGCAATTCTGCCCGATTGTCGGTCGCGTATCCATGGACCAAATCACCATTCGCCTACCGAAGGCCTACCCGATTGGGACTAAGGTAGTATTGATCGGAAGGGATGGTGATCTAGCTATAACGACAACGGATGTAGCAATCTATCGAGGCACGATCAACTATGAGGTTGTTTGTGTCTTGAGTGATCGCGTACCAAGAGTTTATCGTCCAACAAAGGAAGACAGTGGGAAGTAAGTTGTTTGTCTTTTCCCAGCTTCCTTTTATAAAAAGTTCGAGATGAAAGAGGTTGATGACGGTGGTCCCAGCCTCCTTTCTTATCTAGGAGGAAAGAATGAACTTACACCAACCACTTTCTGTCCTGCCAGGAATTGGACCGAAATCAGCAGAAAAATACAAGAATTTGGGAATCGAAACGGTTGAGGACCTCTTGCTCTACTTCCCATTTCGGTATGAAGATTTTAAATCAAAAAATGTTTTAGATCTGGAAGATGGAGAAAAAGCAGTTGTTTCTGGAATTGTTGCCACCCCAGCCAATGTCCAGTATTATGGTTACAAGCGTAACCGTCTTCGCTTTACCATTAAACAAGGGGAGCTGATCCTAGCAGTTAGTTTCTTTAACCAGCCCTATCTAGCGGACAAGATTGAACTAGGGCAAACAGTGGCTGTATTTGGTAAATGGGATAAGGCCAAGGGAGCTTTGACAGGGATGAAGCTGTTAGCCCAAGTCGAAGATGACCTCCAACCGGTCTATCGTTTATCTCAAGGGGTGAGCCAGTCAGCTCTAGTAAAGGTTATCAAGACGGCTTTTGAAGCAGGTTTAGACAACTTGTTGGAAGAAAATTTACCCCAGATTTTAATGGATAAGTATCACTTGCTTTCTCGCAGACAAGCGGTCCGGGTTATGCATTTTCCCAAGGATCTTGAGGAATATAAGCAGGCCTTGAGACGAGTGAAATTTGAAGAATTGCTCTTTTTCCAATTGCAACTGCAGGTCTTGAAGGAAGAAAATCGTTCCGTCGGACAGGGAATTGTGCTGGATTGGGATAAGAAGAAGCTAAAAGCTCTTCAAGCTAAGCTTCCTTTTACGTTGACAGAAGCTCAGGAGCGAAGTCTGAACGAAATTCTAGCAGATATGCGCTCTCCTTACCACATGAATCGCCTCTTGCAAGGGGATGTCGGAAGTGGGAAAACGGTTGTTGCTGGGTTGGCCATGTATGCTGCTGTAACAGCTGGCAAGCAAGCGGCCTTGATGGTCCCAACTGAAATCCTAGCTGAGCAACATTTACAAAGTTTGACCTCTCTCTTTCCTAGTCTTAGAATTCTTCTTTTAACAGGCAGTCTAAAAGTTGCGGAGAGAAGAGAATGCTTGGAATTGATTCAGACAGGGCAAGTGGACCTTATTGTGGGAACCCATGCCTTGATTCAGGAGGGGGTTCATTTTCATGATCTCGGCTTGGTCATTATTGATGAGCAGCACCGTTTCGGTGTAGCCCAAAGACGGATCCTGCGTGAAAAGGGCCAAAATCCGGATGTCTTGATGATGACAGCGACCCCAATTCCCCGGACTCTGGCAATCACTGCTTTTGGAGATATGGATGTTTCGATTATAGACCAAATGCCAGCAGGTCGAAAAGAGATTATCACCCGCTGGGTCAAGCATCAACAGTTAAATTTAGTCTTGGATTGGCTGGTCAAAGAAATTCAAAAAGGCTCCCAAGCCTATGTCATTTCTCCCTTGATTGAAGAATCGGAAGCCTTGGACCTCAAAAATGCTATTGCTCTAGAGGAAGAATTGATTGCTTATTTTGGAGACCGAGCCCGTATTGCTCTCCTTCATGGTAAGATGAAGGGGGAAGAAAAAGAGGCCATTATGCAGGCCTTTAAGCAGGGAGAAATTGACTTACTAGTTTCTACAACTGTAATTGAGGTCGGCGTCAATGTTCCCAATGCTACCGTCATGATTATCATGGATGCAGACCGCTTCGGTTTGAGTCAATTGCACCAGTTGAGAGGTCGGGTAGGGCGTGGTGATAAGCAGTCTTACGCAGTATTAGTTGCCAATCCCAAAACAGAATCAGGTAAGCGTCGGATGAAAATCATGACCGAAACCACCAATGGGTTTGTCTTGGCAGAAGAAGACCTCAAGCTACGAGGCTCTGGGGAAATCTTTGGAACGCGTCAATCAGGTATACCAGAATTTCAAGTGGCCAACCTTATTGAAGATTATCCAATCTTAGAGGAAGCACGAAAGGTAGCTGTTCAGGTGGTCACGACTCCTAATTGGCGAGAGCATCCAGATTGGCACTGTCTGTCTCTACATTTGGAGCAGAAAGAACACCTGGATTAAGAAGTGATAAGAAAAAGAGGCTGGGACAAAAGTCCAAGCCTCTCAATTGTCTTTGGATTATCGAGCAAGACGCAGTGGTTGAGTGGGTTCTACTACGCTGATTTTATCAGCTTTTACAGCCCTACTCAACTGTGCGGAGGTGGGACGACGAAATCG
>NZ_CAJPOU010000043.1 GCF_905372335.1 Streptococcus sp. A12 | reverse complement strand
TTCTCAGGTTGGATGGTGCGTGAAGGCTACAAAGATGTCGGTCAATTGCACGGCGGAATTGCAACCTACGGAAAAGACCCAGAAGTTCAAGGAGAACTATGGGATGGGAAAATGTACGTTTTTGACGAGCGGATTGCTGTCGATGTCAACCATGTCGATCCAAGTGTTGTTGGAAAAGACTGGTTTGATGGAACACCATGTGAACGCTATGTCAACTGTGGAAATCCTTTCTGTAATCGTCGCATCTTGACTTCAGAAGAAAATGAAGACAAGTACCTCCGCGGTTGCTCACATGAATGCCGTGTTCATCCACGCAATCGCTATGTAGAAGAACACAACTTGTCACAAGAAGAGATTACTGAGCGTTTGGCAGTTATCGGTGAGACGCTTGATGGAACTCTTGCATAAGTTAAAAACAGCCTTTTAGCTGTTTCAGATTGAAGACAAAGTCTTTTGAAAAACTTCCCTTAGGTGAGCACGGACGTCAGCGAACTTCTACGAAGTTCCATGACTTAGTTTTGAACCTAAGGTTTCAAAACTCCCGAGTGCTTGAACCACAGTGGTTCAAGCACTTTTTCTCACAGCGGAAAGTTTTTCATCTTCTTTAATGACAAAAAAATATAAGTCATGTTTTGAAAGTCATCTAGCTGTTTAATGTAGCACAATAGTTTGTCTACATTCAAAAACAGCCTTTCGGCTGTTTTTTCTATGGAAAGTCATGAAAATTTGTGCTATAATTTGGTAAGCGATTACAAAAAGGAGAAAACAAATGTCAGTTGTGTTTTCAATTCGAAATAAAAAGAGTATGTTTGGCTATCAAAAAGTGATGCTAGCTAAAGATGTATTGAATTTGGTGGAAGGAGTTCTTACCTACAGTTTTGAGGAAGCCATGCTTGGTCGCTCTCTCAAAGATTTTCCAGCCATGATGTGTATCCGCTATGGCAAGAGTTGCTTGCCGATCATCCTTCGTTATCTGGATCAAGAGCATGCTTATCAGTTCATCCTTGCAGATTTTGCCACCCTTGAAGATTGGCGACTCATCTTGGAATGGCTCAGTGCCCTAGCTCGTCAGTTGGGGAATGAGATTCACGATAATTTAGGAACCAGCTATGACGCAGATTCTATTTTCTCTTTTGACTATGAGAACTATTTACTGAAGAACCTACAGAATCTAGAAAAAGATCCAGACCTTCATCAATATCAGCTTCAGGGATTTGCTCATCCTGTAATTTTAGATCGTGAGCTCCTTCGTAAAATCCTAGACTCCGCTCAACCTTTAGAGGAGTTCAGTCAAGTGGTTAAAAAGGTACAATACAGCTCCGCCTTCTTTAGTCAGGTTCGTTTCTATCGTCAGAACGAAACGGGAGGCATTATTGGTAGTTACAGTCTAACAGAAGATACGGATACTGTCTTGCCACGTGTGCCTTTTGTACCTGCTGAGTTTGTAGAGAAGGTCAATATGGATGAAGTCATCGACTGGAAAGTGAACCTAGTGGAAATCACTGGAAATCCTGATATGCCAGAGAGTTATAAGCCGGTGGTTGCTGTGAATTTAGAAGCCCTACTGGATGCTTTGGACTCAAGTGAATTTGACTTGTTGGATGCCAATCAAATTGAAATTAAAAAATTGTCCAAAGAACGCTTGTTGCAATTGGCCCAACTCTAATAAAAAAAGTTCTCAGTGTTGAGAACTTTTTCTTTTAGTTTGATTCATGTGGCAAGATCAAGTTAAGGATGATTCCTGTCATAGCTGAGAGGGCTGTTCCTGAAAGGGTCACTGGACCGAGTTTCAGAATTGCTCCACCAAGTCCAAGAACCAACATGGCACTTGCAATAATCAAGTTGCGCATCAAGCTAAAGTCAACGCGTTCTTTGATCAAGACTTTCAAACCATTACTTGCGATTACCCCGTAGAGAAGGATAGACATCCCACCGAGAACAGAGTTTGGAATGGTAGAAATGAGAGCAGTAAATTTACCAAGGAAGCTCAAGGAAATAGCAATCAAGGCTGCATTTCGGATAACGGAAACAGAAGCAATGCGAGTCATCCCAATAACGCCTGTATTTTCACCGTAAGTGGTATTAGCTGGACCACCAAGGAAGGCTGATACAGATGTTGCAATCCCGTCACCAAGAAGGGTACGATGAAGTCCCGGTTGTTTCAAGAATTGACGGCCACAGATTTGGCTAAGCACGGTATGGTCACCGATGTGTTCTGAAATAGTTACGATAGCGATTGGTAAGATGGCGATGGTTTCAGGACCGAAATATAAGTTGTATTGTTTGAAGGCCCCACCCGTATTGAAAGGAAGATAGAAACCAGGGATTTCAAACCAGTTAGCCTTGAGGACCGGATCAAAGTTCACCAAGCCCAAGCAAACTGCGAAGACATAACCACCGATAATGGCAAAGAGGAAAGGAATGATTTTGAAGAAACCTTTTCCTTTGGTGTTGATGAAGGCGGCAATCAGGAAGGTCACGACAGCAACAAGGGCATTTTTCCAATCTCCTCCTTCGACAAAACCAGCGTTTTTAACGGCTGATCCTGCAAGCCCTAGACCAATGACGATGATCATAGGTCCAATAACAACGGCAGGAAGCAATTTGTCAATCCAGCGAGTGCCTGCTACTTTAACCCCTGCTGCGACTAGTACGTAGATCAGACCAGTCAGGATAACCCCAGTTTGGGCTGCATCGACTTTTCCTCCCATTTCTTTCATCGCCAAAGCCATGGCTGTGATAAAGGCGAAGGAAGATCCAAGGTAGACAGGGACTTTAAAGCCGGTACAAGTCATATAGATCAGTGTCCCAACCCCTGATGCAAAGAGGGCAACGGATACGGGCATGCCCAAGATGAGTGGTACCAAAATGGTAGCCCCAAACATGGCGAAAACGTGTTGGAAACTTAATAAGATTCCTTTTAGGGGTGCCGGACTTTGATCGACATCCAGGAGCAAATCAACAGTTGATTCTTCTTTCATAATAACCTCACTTTTGGGCACCAAAAAAGAGCCCATGAATTTTTTGCATAGCAAGGGCCCTCAGATTATTCATATTCTGTGTCTTTGTCACCTCACAGGATGACATTAAAAACCTTTGCTTCTAAGAAGTATAGCAGAAAAAATTCGTTTTGTAAACGAATTTTTCCCGAGCCAAGAAATAAAAGAGCGAGGAGGGAATCATTGAAGTTCTCATTTTTGTATCAGGAAAGAGGTTAACGATCGACGCAGTGGTTGAGTGGCCCCTCCCACGCTCTAATTCTCGCTTGGACGGGCCTACTCAACTTTGCGGGGGAGGGACGACGAAATCGTCGTTTTAAATGGTAATCGATTTCTGTCCCTCTCCCTTTTCCCGAGCTAAGAAACGAGAGAGCGAGGCAGGAGCTAGTAAGAGTTATCTATTTTCATCATAAAAGAGGTCAACGGTAGACGCAGTGGTTGAGCGGCCCATTTTCTTTTACTTTTGGAGAGATTCGGTATCATTTTCTACTACAAAAGGCGAACAAGTGAGCTTGCTTTCCCCTTTGTTAGAAGGAAAGAGGCCGATTTTGTGGTATAATAGAGGACTAGAAGTAGAATGAATGAAAGAGAAGTCAGAGATGCTGTTAGAAGAATTTGATGCCAATCGACAGGCGATTATCAACCCACAAGACCTACATGGTCCCATTGAAGGATTTCCAAAAGTAGTCATCTCTTGCTTTTCAAGAGTAACTTTTGCGCGTCTCCTTGAAAATTATGAACATGAGGTCATTACAAGAACTTCCATGGCCAACTTTGAAGTCCTAGTCTATGGGATTACGATTGAAGACCAACAGATTGCTGTCTTTAATGCACCAGTTGGGGCTGCTTCCTGTGTAGGGATTATAGAGGATTTGATTCAATTTGGGATGGAAAAACTCGTTCTCTTTGGAACTTGTGGGGTTTTGGACCAAGATATTGAGGCGACCTCCATCATTATTCCAACAGCAGCTCTTCGCGACGAAGGGACCAGCTACCACTATCTTCCGGCTAGTGATGAAGTGGAAGTAAATAAGGAAAGTCTTCCTCTCTTCCAAGCTTTTCTGGATAGTCACAAGGTTTCCTATCAGTCAGGAAAAGTGTGGACGACAGATGCTCCCTATCGGGAAACCATCGACAAGATGAAGCGACGAATGGAAGCAGGAGCTATCTGTGTGGATATGGAGTGTTCTGCAGTAGCTGCCTTAGCAGCTTTTCGGGACTTTGAGCTCTGCCATTTCTTCTACGCAGCAGACCACCTCTCTGAAGAAAAATGGGATATCCGAACCTTATCTAGTCATGAGGATTTAGATAGCAAGGATCGAATCGCGGATTTAGCCATCCAATTTGCGCTCTTATGGGAAAAGGCGAACTAAATGAAAGAAGCAATGATTGAACTGAAGGATTTTTCCTTCCAATACAAGGCACAGTCTGAGCCAACTTTGAAAAATCTCAACTTAACCATTTATAAAGGGGAAAAGGTCCTGATTGTCGGGCCATCTGGCTCTGGAAAGTCAACCATTGGCCAGTGCTTAAATGGGATTATCCCTAATATCTATAAGGGAACCAGTAGTGGGCAATTCCTCATTCAGGGGAAAGAAGCCTTTGATCTCAGTATTTACGAGAAGTCTCATTTGGTCAGTACGGTCTTGCAGGATACAGATGGTCAGTTTATTGGTCTCAGTGTTGCAGAAGACTTAGCTTTTGCCCTTGAAAACGATATGGTGGAGCTGGAAAGGATGAAATCCCGGGTCTGTACCTGGGCGGAGCGCTTAGACTTAAGCAAGCTCTTGGACCATCGCCCTCAAGATTTATCCGGTGGACAAAAACAACGGGTCAGCTTGGCGGGTGTCCTGATTGACGAAAGTCCGATCCTGCTCTTTGATGAGCCGCTGGCTAATCTAGATCCCAAATCGGGTCAGGATATCATAAATCTGATTGATCAGATTCATGAAGAGCAGGGAACGACAACCATTATCATCGAACACCGTTTGGAGGATGTCCTTTATCGTCCCATCGATCGGGTCATCTTGATCAATCAAGGGCAAGTCCTCTTTAATGGGAGCCCAGATGAGTTGTTGAGGACGACACTGCTGGCTGAAAATGGGATTCGTGAACCCCTCTATTTAACGACTCTTCGCCAGTTAGGCCGGGATATCAGCAAGCTACCGCATTTGGACAAGGTAGAAAAACTACCACTTGGGGATTTATCAGTAGATATCCCAACTCCTCATTTTGAAAAAGGAGCAGAGGCAGAGACAATTCTAGAACTTGGTCATTTGAACTTTGCCTATCGAGAAGGCCAGCCCATTCTAAAAGACCTTTCTCTAACCATTCCAAAAGGCCAACGGTTGGCTATTGTTGGTAAAAATGGGGCTGGAAAATCAACCCTTGCTAAGGCGATTTGTGGCTTTATCCAGACGGAAGGAACCTATTTCTCAAAGGGAGAGGATATCAAGGGTGATAGTGTCAAGGAGCGGGCAGAGCGCGTGGGCTATGTCCTGCAAAACCCCAACCAGATGATCTCGACCAACATGATTTTTGATGAGGTGGCTCTGGGTCTTCGCTTGAGAAATGTTCCAGAGGACCAAATCGAAAGTCGTGTCCATCAAGCCTTGAAAACCTGTGGTCTCTACGAATTTCGTAAGTGGCCGATCTCTGCTCTGTCCTATGGCCAGAAAAAGCGGGTGACCATTGCCTCTATCCTTGTCTTGGGACCAGATGTTCTGGTCCTCGATGAGCCGACGGCTGGTCAGGACCAACGAAACTATACGGAAATTATGGATTTCCTTGATGAACTCCATCAAAAAGGCCATACCATTGTCATGATTACCCATGATATGCAGCTCATGCTGGATTATTCGGACCGGGCAGTCGTGGTCATGGATGGGCAGGTTTTGGCTGATTTGACACCGGCAGAGCTCTTGACCCAACCAGAAATTTTGAGACGGGCTAATTTGAAAGAAACGTCTATTTTCGCCTTGGCAAATCGACTTGGTGTCGATCCTCTTGCCTTGACCCAGTTTTATATGAATCAGAAGGGGGAAGGTCATGAATAATCGCTTAGTCGGCTACCATGCCGGAACCAGTTTTCTGCATCGCCTTTCAGGCGCTAGCAAGCTTCTTTTCTTATTGTTGGTATCATTAGCTGCCATGTTGAGTTACGATACTCGCTTGTTGTTGGTTATTGGTCTAGGTGCCCTCGCCTTATTTGCAACCTCAGGCATTCGTTTGAAAGACATCTCCTTTGTTCTGAGCTTTGCCCTAGTCTTTGCCCTTCTCAATGTCTTGATGGTCTATCTTTTTGCCCCTCAATATGGGGTAGAAATCTATGGAGCAAAGACAGTTCTTCTAGATGGTATAGGGGCATATAGTATTACAGCCCAAGAGTTATTTTATCTCTTCAACCTAGCTTTGAAGTATGTGTGTACCATTCCCTTAGCTCTCATTTTCTTGATGACCACCCATCCCAGTCAGTTTGCTTCGAGTCTCAACCAGATTGGGGTGTCCTACAAGATTGCTTACTCAGTGAGCTTGACCTTGCGCTATATTCCAGATGTGCAGGAGGAATACCAGATTATCAAGCTCTCGCAAGAAGCAAGAGGCTTGGAGTTGTCCAAAAAGGCCAACTTTGTCCAACGGGTGAAGGGAAATCTTCAGATGATTTCTCCCTTGATTTTTAGTTCTTTGGAGCGGATTGAAACGATCTCTACGGCCATGGAACTGCGCCGCTTTGGAAAAAATAAAAAACGAACCTGGTACACCTATCAGGAGATGACCACTCGTGATCGCTTGATTATCTTGGGGTCAATCTTCATGGTGATCTTGAGTATCGTCCTGATTTGGGTAAACAAAGGTCGCTTCTATAATCCTTGGAGGTAAGAAAATGGCAGAAACAATTTTAGTAACGGGAGCATCTGCTGGCTTTGGCCAAGCCATTTGTCACCGCTTAGTTGCCGATGGGCATCGCGTGATTGGTGTTGCTAGACGCATTGAAAAATTACAGGCTCTTCAAGAGGAGTTAGGCACAGCCTTTTTCCCACTGCAAATGGACGTGACGGAACCTTCTCAGGTAGATCATGCACTTGCCAGTTTGCCAAAAGATTGGGAGAGAGTGGATGTTTTGGTCAATAATGCTGGCTTGGCCCTAGGCCTCGCTCCAGCTCATGAAGCAGAGGTTGCAGATTGGCTGACCATGATCCAGACCAATATTGTCGGCTTGACCTATCTGACAAGGAAAATCTTGCCCCAGATGGTGGAACGAAATGACGGTTATGTCATCAATATGGGATCAACTGCTGGGACGGTGCCTTATCCAGGGGCCAATGTTTATGGTGCTTCCAAGGCCTTCGTTAAACAGTTTTCATTAAATCTGCGTGCGGACTTGGCTGGAAAACAGATTCGGGTGACCAATATTGAGCCAGGTCTCTGTGAAGGGACCGAGTTTTCGACGGTTCGCTTTAAAGGGGATGAAAAACGGGTAGAGGCTCTCTATCGAGACGCCCAAGCCATTCAGCCTGAAGACATTGCCAACACTGTAGCTTGGCTCATCCAACAACCCAAGCATGTCAATGTCAACCGGATTGAAATCATGCCGGTTTCCCAAACATTTGGTCCGCAACCGATCTATCGGGGTGATTAGTTTTACTAACCAGCACGAACCGGTGCTGGTTATTTTTCCATGTTGAAAATAAGAGGGGGAAAAATCTATGTCAAAAGCCTTAGTGATTGGATCCACTGTTTGTGATATTATGGTCTATCTGGATAGACTACCGAGTCGGGAAGGAGACGCTCATATCCATGAGCAGACTTGGTCTCTTGGAGGGTGTGCCTTTAATGTGGTCTCCGTACTTCATGCTTTGGGTCAAAATGTTGACTTCATCTCGCCAGTGGGGACAGGTGTCTACGGGGACTTTGTCAAAGCAGAACTCGAGAGACTGGGCATCCAGACTCCAATCACAGCAACTGGGGCAAATGGTTGTTGTTATTGCTTTATCGAGTCGGATGGTGAGAGGACCTTTTTATCAGATCATGGAGTAGAATATAGTTTTCAGAAGGAATGGCTCCAGTCTCTGGAGCAGGAAAGCTACGAATATATTTATCTCTGTGGCCTTGAAGTAGAAGAGCCGACTGGATCGGAACTGATTCAATCTGTGTCAAAAGTCAAAGGCCAAGTCATCTTTGCACCAGGACCTAGAGGCCTTTTGATTCCCGAGGAGCGTTTGGAAACCATCTATGATCTCCATCCCATTCTCCATGTCAATGAAGCAGAAGCCAAGGCTTTTTCGGCTTGTGAAGAGATTGCTGACGCAGCTAAGAAGCTCTACCAAAGAACGGGGCAGTTAGTCATTGTCACCTTGGGAGAAAAAGGAGCGATCGCATACGATGGTAGGTTCTACGAGATGTCCGGATTTCCGACAGAAGTTCGTGATACCGTAGGAGCAGGAGACAGTCATCTGGGAGCCTTTTTAGCGGCATCTTTGCAAGGGCTAGATGTGGAGGATGCCTTAAGATTTGCTAACCGTCTAGCAAGTATGGTTGTGGCGATCAAGGGAGTTCATTTAGAGCGTCATCACCACCATACCCTAGAGCAAGAGTTAAAAAAATTAGTTCATTCAAAAAGAAGTTGACAAACTGTCAGCTTCTTTTGGGTATGATCTTATAATGGACGCTTATTGGGCATGCCTGCTTTTCTTGGATATTTGTTTGGGGTTTCTTTTTTCTTTTCTACAAGAGTGATATAGCGTGGATCCCCATTTGGCAATTCATACTGTAGATTGTCTTCAACCTTGCTAAAGAGCAGATTAAGGGCATTTTTAGCTTCTCCCAACTCTTCTGGAGCATTGCTAGCCTTGAGAGCAAGAAGCCGTCCTCCTACTTTCAGATAGGGAATGGTCAGCTCAGAAAGGACCTGCATGCGGGCTACAGCACGGGCAGTTACGATATCAAATTGGGCACGAAAGGCCTTGTCTTGGGCAAAATCCTCAGCTCGTCCATGGTAGAAATGTACTCCGCTCAAGCCCAACTCTTCAGCCAGCAAGTGAAGGAAATTGATCCGCTTATTGAGGGAATCAATAATGGTCACATCTAGCTCAGGGAATAGGATCTTCATTGGTAGGCTGGGAAAGCCGGCACCAGCTCCGATATCCAAGAGACGGATGGGTTGGTTTTCGATCAGGCCCTGTAAAATGGGTGCGATAGAATCATAAAAATGCTTGAGATAGACTTCATCTTTATCGGTGATAGCGGTGAGATTAATTTTCTCATTCCATTCCACGAGGAGCTCGAAATAGCGTTCGTATTGCTCTTTTTGTCGATCAGTTAGTGGGAAGCCGAGGTCGGCTAAACGGTCATAAAATTCTTCTGGTTTCATAAGATAATTTTACCACAAAATAAGGGAAATTTGATATACTGGTACTAAAGAAATGAAAGGAATTCAATAAAATGATTTGGATTATTCTTGGGGTCCTAGTGGTCCTTGTGTTGATGGTAGTAGGAGTTTACAACGGTTTAGTGAAAAGTCGGATGCAAACTCGCGAAGCTTGGAGTCAAATCGATGTTCAATTGAAACGTCGGAATGACTTGATTCCAAACTTGATCGAAACGGTTAAGGGCTATGCAAAATATGAGGGTGATACCCTTGCTAAGGTCACTCAACTTCGCCAACAAGTAGCGCAAGCATCTTCACCTGCAGAAGCAATGGCAGCCAGTGATGCTCTTTCACGTCAAGTGGCAGGTATCTTTGCAGTGGCTGAAAACTACCCAGACTTGAAAGCTAACACCAACTTTATGCAATTGCAAGAAGAATTGACTAACACAGAAAACAAAATTTCTTATGCTCGTCAATTGTACAACAGTGTCACAAGCAACTACAATGTCAAGTTGGAAACTTTCCCAACAAATGTGATTGCTGGAATGTTTGGCTTCAAACAAGCCGAGTTCCTTCAAGTGCCTGAAGAAGAAAAAGCAGTACCAAAGGTGGACTTTAGCGGATTAGGAGACTAATATGCTCTTTGACCAAATTGCAAGTAATAAAAGGAGAACCTGGATTCTCCTTATTGCTTTTTTCATACTCTTGGCTCTCATCGGAGCAGCCGTTGGCTACCTCTGGTTAGGCTCCTCACTTGGTGGCGTCATCCTAGCTTTGATTATTGGTGGGATTTATGCCTTTAGCATGATTTTCCAATCAACCGAGATCGTCATGCGGATGAACGGGGCGCGTGAGGTGACAGAAGAGCAAGCCCCTCAACTCTACCATATTGTCCAAGATATGGCCATGGTAGCTCAAATCCCTATGCCTCGAGTTTATATTGTAGATGATCCGTCCATGAATGCATTTGCGACAGGATCCAATCCTCAAAATGCTGCTGTTGCAGCGACAACAGGTCTTCTAGCTGTGATGAACCGTGAGGAATTGGAGGGAGTCATCGGACACGAAGTCAGCCATATTCGCAATTACGATATCCGCATCTCCACGATTGCGGTTGCCCTTGCTAGTGCCATCACCATGCTTTCTAGTATTGGAGGACGGATGATGTGGTGGGGCGGTGGTCGTAGACGGGATGATGATCGCGAAGGGGGCAGTGGTTTAGAAATTATTATTCTGATCCTTTCCTTGATTGCCATCGTTTTAGCTCCATTAGCGGCGACTTTGGTTCAGTTAGCCATTTCTCGTCAACGAGAGTTCCTAGCGGATGCCTCAAGTGTTGAATTGACACGGAATCCTCAAGGAATGATCAATGCTCTTTTGAAGCTGGATAACAGTGTGCCTATGCAACGAGAAGTCGATAGTGCAAGTAGTGCTCTCTTTATCAACGATCCTAAAAAAGAATCCGGCTTTCAAAAGCTCTTTTATACCCACCCACCCATTGCTGAGCGGGTTGAAAGATTAAGAAATATGTAAAAAAAACCACCAAACAGTGGATTCAGATTGAAGACACAATCATCTTAGAACCTTTCCTTGGGTGAGTACGGACGTCAGCGAACTTCTATGAAGTTCCATGACTTAGTTTTGGACC
>NZ_CAJPOU010000042.1 GCF_905372335.1 Streptococcus sp. A12 | reverse complement strand
GGTGTGAAGTGCGAGCCATTTGAGCGCGTGCAAATCGATACTCCAGAAGAATACCAAGGATCTGTTATCCAAAGCCTTTCTGAACGTAAGGGTGAAATGTTGGATATGATTTCAACTGGTAATGGTCAAACTCGTTTGGTCTTCCTAGTTCCTGCGCGTGGTTTGATTGGATACTCAACTGAGTTCTTGTCAATGACTCGTGGTTACGGGATCATGAACCATACCTTCGATCAATACTTGCCATTGATTCCAGGAGAAATTGGTGGACGTCACCGTGGTGCCCTTGTTTCGATCGATGCTGGTAAGGCTACAACCTACTCTATCATGTCTATCGAAGAACGTGGTACTATCTTTGTCAACCCAGGTACTGAGGTTTACGAAGGAATGATCATCGGTGAAAACTCTCGTGAAAATGACTTGACTGTTAACATCACGAAGGCTAAACAAATGACCAACGTTCGTTCCGCTACTAAGGACCAAACAGCGGTTATCAAGACTCCTCGTATCTTGACGCTTGAAGAATCACTCGAGTTCTTGAACGACGATGAGTACATGGAAGTAACACCTGAATCAATCCGTCTACGTAAACAAATCTTGAATAAGGCAGAACGCGAAAAAGCAAACAAAAAGAAAAAATCAGCTGCAGCTGAATAAGAAATAAGAAAGGAGTGACAAAATGGTTTATTTGATTATAGGTATTTTGATCCTCCTTTTTTACCTTTTTGCAGCTCCAAAGAGCATCAGAGGAACTCTGAATGTAGTTACCTTAGTCGTATTGTTGGTCTCTTTGGTCATCCTCCTTTGCTTAGCGATTTTCCAAATCTTCCAATTGCCTTCAGAATTTTTTGTGGGCGCCTTCCTTGCTTTTGTAGGCTACCTGGCCCTCGTTGATATTTCGCGATTGCCGACCAAGTCTTCTAAACGCTTGGATAAATCAGAATAGACAGGAGATCTTGTCTCCATAAAAAAGAGTTGTTGTGATAGAAAATCATGGCGACTCTTTTTTATGAAAGATGCTGAAGCGGTCATTTTTATACGTGTTGCTTCTTTTGCTGTCTTAAGGCTTTTTAATTTGTCTAAAAAAGGGTAAAATAGAAGGTGAACAAATTGGAGAGAAAAAAGCTATGAACGTCATTGAAACATTTAAAAATAAAAAAGTCCTTGTTTTAGGATTGGCTAAGTCTGGAGAATCTGCAGCGCGACTACTCGATCACCTAGGAGCTATCGTAACGGTGAATGATGGCAAAGCCTTTGAAGAAAATCCTGCAGCCCAAAGTTTACTGGAAGAAGGAATCAAAGTCGTGACAGGAGGACATCCTCTGGAACTCTTGGATGAAGACTTTGCAGTGATGGTGAAGAATCCTGGAATTCCTTACACGAATCCTATGGTTGAACGGGCCCTTGAAAAAGGCATCCCTGTTTTGACCGAAGTTGAATTGGCCTACCTCATTTCAGAAGCGCCAATCATCGGAATCACTGGTTCAAACGGAAAAACAACCACCACTACCATGATTGGAGAAGTATTAACGGCCGCTGGACAAAACGGTCTCTTGTCTGGAAATATTGGTTTTCCAGCTAGTCAAGTCGCTCAAACAGCGACAGCGAAAGACACATTGGTAATGGAATTATCTTCTTTCCAATTAATGGGGATTGAAGCCTTCCATCCAGAAATCGCAGTCATTACCAATCTGATGCCGACCCACTTGGATTACCATGGATCTTTCGAAGGCTATGTAGCTGCAAAATGGGCGATTCAAAAGAATATGACTGTCAAGGATTTTGTGGTACTAAACTTTAACCAAGATCTAGCCAAAGACTTGGCTCAGCAAACAGAGGCTACTGTGGTGCCGTTTTCAACCCAAGAAAAGGTGGATGGAGCATATTTAGAGGATGGTGTCCTTTACTTTCGTGGTGAAGCCGTTATGCGAGCAGACCAAATCGGAGTACCAGGTAGCCACAATGTAGAAAATGCCTTAGCTACCATTGCAGTGGCCAAACTTCGTGGTGTTGACAATCAAACTATCCAAGAAACCTTATCAGCCTTTGGTGGGGTGAAGCACCGCTTGCAGTATGTAGTTGAGATTGAAGGGGTGAAATTCTACAATGATAGCAAGTCTACCAACATCTTAGCAACCCAAAAAGCCTTGTCTGGCTTTGATAACGCTCATGTCATCTTAATCGCTGGTGGCTTGGACCGAGGCAATGAGTTTGACGAATTGGTGCCAGATATTAATGGTCTTAAAAAGATGGTCATCCTTGGAGAGTCTGCTGAACGGGTGAAACGAGCAGCGGATCAAGCGGGTGTGGCTTATCTAGATGCGACGGATGTGGCAGATGCAACGCGCAAAGCCTTTGAAATAGCTGAGCCAGGTGATATCGTCTTGCTTAGTCCAGCCAATGCCAGCTGGGATATGTACGCGAATTTCGAAGTACGGGGCGATGAGTTCCTTAAAACAGTAGAAGAGTTGAAAAAATAATATGAAAAAAATAGTATTTACAGGGGGAGGTACAGTTGGGCATGTGACCTTGAATCTTCTCCTCATCCCTCGCTTCATCGAGGACGGTTGGGAAGTTCATTATATTGGGGACAAGAAGGGGATTGAACACCAAGAGATTTTTAAGTCTGGCTTGGACATCCATTTCCATTCGATTGCAACGGGCAAGTTGCGCCGTTATTTTTCTTGGCAAAATATGTTGGATATTTTCAAGGTCTTCTGGGGAATTCTCCAATCGATTTGGATCATGCTTCGTGTACGGCCGCAGGTTTTGTTTTCTAAAGGAGGCTTCGTTTCAGTTCCTCCGGTAGTGGCTGCGCGACTTTGCTTCGTTCCTGTATTGGTCCACGAATCTGACCGTTCAATGGGCTTGGCCAATAAAATTGCCTATAAGTTTGCAACGAAAATGTTCACAACCTTTGAGCAGCCGAAAAGTCTAGTGAAAGCCCAACATGTGGGAGCTGTGACCAAGGTTCGTCAGGAACAACTTCCAATCCCACAAGAATTGGAAGCAGTATTTGCTCAATTTGATCCACAGTTGCCAACCCTTCTCTTTGTGGGTGGGTCTGCTGGTGCACGAGTGTTCAATGAGTTTGTCACAAAAAATCGAGAAACCTTGCTAGCAAGATACAATGTCATTAATTTGACAGGGGCCTCCTCTTTGAATGAACAAGCACCTCATCTTTATCGCGTGGACTACGTGACGGATCACTATCTTCCTTTGCTCCAAAAGGCAGACCTAGTAGTGACTCGTGGAGGTGCCAATACGATTTTTGAACTCTTGGCCATGAATAAGCTCCATATCATCGTTCCCCTAGGGAAAGAGGCTAGTCGGGGAGATCAGATTGAAAATGCTCAATACTTTGTGGAAAAAGGTTATGCAGAAACCATCGCTGAGCCAGATTTGAGCATGGATCGGTTGCAAGAAACGATGGATAAAATATTCCAAGGGGCAGAAAGCTATCATCAAGCGATGAAGGATTCGAATGAATTGCTTTCCTTGGATGAATTTTATAACCTAGTCCATCAAGAAATTAATAAAAGGAAAAAATGACGGATAAGAAGAACCCAAAAACTCCTAAGGAAGTCACGAAGCTCTCTGAATGGCAGAGACGGAACCAGGAGTATCAAAAGAAAAAACAAATAGAAGAGCAAGAAGAAAAAGAAAAGAAGGCACAAGAAGAGAAGGAAAGACAGGAACTTCTGAATCAAAAAACTCCTTCTGAAGATCCAGAAGCAGATGGGCAAGATGCCGAGTCTGCAGAAGTAGAGGAAGATGAGAACGTAGCTGATGTAGCTGAGGAGGGATTGCAAGAAACTCTTCCTGATGAAATAGACGAAGAGAATGAAGAAGAAAAAATCATCTACCTAACAGAGCCTTCAGAAGATAGGTTCGAAGAAGAGGAACTAGCGAAGAAGGCCAAAAAGGAAGGTCAGATTGCGAGACGTCACATCTATCGAGCTATTCCTGTTTTGGTGATCAGTACCTTGATTGCAGTCTTTTCTGTCTATCTTTTAACACCCTTAGCTAAGCAAAAAATCATCGAATTCTCAGGGAATAAAAATGCGGATCAGACTTTGTTGTTTGAAAAGAGTCAGATCCATGATCGGGATTATACCTTGACAACTTTTTTGAATCGGGATCGCTATCTTGCCAATATGAAGGCAGCGAGTCCGTGGGTCAAAGATATTTCGATGACTTATGCCTTCCCTACGACGTTTAAGGTTCAGGTTGAGGAACACCAGGTCTTTGGTTACTATGTGACGGAGGAAGATCACTATCCCATTTTAGAAAATGGGGAAGTGGTAGAGACACCAGTTGCTGCTGATCAGCTTCCCAAGGCTTACCTAGCCGTTCGTTTTTCTGATCGAGAATTGGTCCGACAATTCGTCAAACAACTGGGGAAAATACCATCTTCTGTGCGCGATGAAATTGAGTCAGTGGACTTGACACCGAGCAAGGTGACTAAGGATTTAGTGACACTGACCATGAAGGATGGCACAAAGGTTTTAGTGCCTGTATCTCAGATCAAGCGTAAATTGCCTTATTACAATCAAATTCGCAAGCTAATTGAAGATGACAGTGTCATTGACATGGAAGCAGGTATATACAGTTACAATGCAGAAACAATGGCTACTTTAGCTCAGGAAAAGAAAGAAAAAGAAGAAGGTGAAGGGAACAAAACAGAAGAAGCTTATGCTAACTCGACAGATTCTGATGAGAGTGCAGTTGTAACCGAGCAACACGAAGAAGTTCCCGCTGAGTAAACCCTCATAAATTATCTGAAATAAATAAAGAAAATATGCCCACTATGGGCATTTTTGTGTTATAATGAAATTTGGATAGTTCTAACTAAAATGGAGCTATTAATTGACGTATAGGAAAACAAAAGAGAGAGGACTGGTGTAATGGCTAGAAACGGCTTTTTTACAGGTTTAGATATCGGTACTAGTTCAATAAAAGTATTGGTGGCAGAACATGTCAATGGAGAAATGAATGTAATTGGAGTCAGCAATGCGAAAAGTGCTGGCGTCAAAGATGGAATTATTGTTGATATTGAGGCTGCTTCTAATGCGATTAAAAGTGCAGTAAGCCAAGCAGAAGAAAAAGCAGGAATTTCAATCAATCTTGTGAACGTTGGGTTGCCAGCGAACCTTCTTCAAATTGAAGCAACTCAAGGAATGATTCCTGTAACCAGTGATTCAAAAGAAATTACGGATGCAGATGTTGAAAATGTTGTCAGATCTGCTTTGACAAAGAGTATGACTCCAGACCGTGAAGTCATTACCTTTATTCCAGAAGAGTTCACAGTTGATGGTTTCCAAGGAATCCGCGATCCACGTGGAATGATGGGAATCCGTTTGGAAATGCGTGGTCTCTTGTATACTGGTCCTAGAACTGTCCTCCATAATTTACGGAAAACAGTTGAACGTGCTGGTTTGCAAGTTGAGAACATCATTATTTCACCACTTGCAATGATTAAGTCTGTATTGAACGAAGGAGAACGTGAGTTTGGTGCGACCGTCATTGATTTAGGTGGAGGTCAAACGACAGTAGCTTCTGTTCGGAATCAAGAGCTTCAATTTACAAATATCTACCAAGAAGGTGGCGATTACGTTACTAAAGATATTTCTAAAGTATTGAAGACTTCTCAAAAATTAGCAGAAGGCTTGAAGTTCAACTATGGAGAAGCTTATGTTCCATCAGTTGGCGACGAAGTCTTCCATGTTGAGGTGATTGGTGAAGTAGAACCTGTCCAAGTATCTGAAAAATATTTGGCAGAAATTATTTCAGCTCGGATCAAACACATCTTCGACCAAATTAAACAAGATCTTGAAAGAAGACATTTGCTTGATTTGCCTGGAGGAATTGTCATCATCGGTGGTGGCGCTATTCTCCCTGGTATTGAAGAATTAGCGCAAGAAGTCTTTGGTGTAAATGTGAAATTGTACGTTCCAAATCAAATTGGAATTCGCAATCCAGCTTTTGCCCACGTGATTAGCTTGTCTGAATATGCAGGAAACCTTACAGATGTAGATATTCTTGCTCAGGCTGCTGTACATGGGGACCAACGTCTTCGTCAGCAACCAATTCAGTTTGAACGACCAGTACAGCAACCAGTTGTTCCAGCATATGTACCGGAAGAAATAGAGCCTGTAGTAAACGTCGAGCAACAACATCCAGTTGAAGAACAAAAACAAGAAGAAAAAACTACCTTTACAGACCGAATGAAGAATTTAATCGGTAATATGTTTGATTAAGGAGTGTAAGTATTTATGACATTTTCATTTGACACAGCAGCGGCACAAGGTGCAGTTATTAAAGTAATCGGTGTCGGTGGCGGTGGCGGTAATGCCATCAACCGCATGATTGACGAAGGAGTTGCTGGTGTAGAATTCATCGCAGCAAACACAGATGTACAAGCACTTTCAAGTGCAAAAGCAGAAACAGTTATCCAATTGGGTCCTAAGTTGACTCGTGGTTTGGGTGCTGGAGGTCAACCTGAGGTTGGTCGTAAAGCCGCAGAAGAAAGTGAAGAAGTATTGACAGAAGCTTTGCAAGGTGCAGACATGGTCTTCATCACTGCAGGGATGGGTGGAGGATCTGGTACAGGTGCTGCACCAGTCATCGCTCGTATTGCTAAAGCTGTTGGTGCTTTGACAGTAGCCGTTGTAACTCGTCCTTTCGGATTTGAAGGAACAAAACGCGCAAACTTTGCAGTCGAAGGGATCAATGAACTTCGCGAACATGTGGATACTTTGTTGATCATTTCTAACAACAACTTGTTAGAAATCGTAGATAAGAAAACACCACTTCTTGAAGCATTGAGCGAAGCAGATAATGTCCTTCGCCAAGGGGTTCAAGGGATCACTGACTTGATCACAAGCCCAGGCTTGATTAACCTTGACTTCGCTGACGTGAAGACCGTTATGGAAAACAAAGGAAATGCCTTGATGGGTATTGGTGTAGGTAATGGTGAAGAGCGTGTCATTGAAGCAGCTCGTAAAGCTATCTACTCACCACTCCTTGAAACAACCATTGACGGTGCTGAAGATGTGATTGTCAACGTTACTGGTGGTTTGGATATGACCTTGATTGAAGCAGAAGAAGCTTCTGAAATTGTTAACCAAGCAGCTGGTCATGGCGTAAACATTTGGCTTGGTACATCTATTGATGAATCAATGAAAGATGAAATCCGCGTAACGGTTGTTGCAACTGGTGTTCGTCAGGATAAAGTTGAAAGAGTTAGTGGAATTGCATCTCATGCACCAAGTTCAACACGTTATTACCAAACTGGACCACGTGAACAACGTCCACAAACTCCACAATTCGATCGCGAATTCGATTTGAAGGAAGAAATCGAAATGCCTACTCCTCAATCACGTGCTAAACAAGAAACACCTCGTGGATCTGCGTTTGGAGATTGGGACATTCGTCGTGAAAACATTGTACGTCAGTCTGATACTAGCACTGGTCGTCAAGTTGAACGCTATGTGGATTCTTCTTCAGAAGATGATGAGTTGGAAACACCACCATTTTTCCGTAATCGTTAAGAATGAATCTGATTGAAAATAAAGAGCGAATATTCTCGCAGGTTGCACAAGCAATGGAAACAGCAAACCGCACGGATCAGGTCAATGTGATTGCTGTTACTAAGTATGTTGGTATCGACCAAGCCAAGGCTTTGGTTGATACAGGAGTCTGTCATATCGGTGAAAACCGTGTTGATAAATTTCTAGAAAAATACCAAGCTCTAAAAGATGAGGGACTGACCTGGCATTTGATCGGTAGTCTCCAACGTCGTAAAGTAAAAGAAGTTATCAATTTTGTAGATTACTTCCATGCTTTAGATTCTATGAAGCTTGCCCAAGAAATTCAAAAAAGGGCGAGTCACCCAATTAAATGTTTTATACAAGTTAATATTTCTGGAGAGGAAAGCAAGCATGGATTTGCTCCTGAAGAGCTCGATGCGGTTCTTCCTGAACTAGAAGGCTTGGATAACCTACAAATTGTTGGATTAATGACGATGGCTCCTTTTGAGGCAAGTCAGGACGAGTTGCAAGCCATATTTGCAGCAACTCACCAACTTCAAAAAGAATTACAAAAGAAACAGTTGAAAAATATGCCCTTTACAGAGTTAAGCATGGGAATGAGTCGTGATTATGATGTGGCGATTGCTAACGGTGCGACTTTTGTGCGAATTGGGACCTCGTTTTTCAAATAGGAAAGAATTATGTCATTTAAAGATAGATTTGATCGATTGATTGATTATTTTACTGAAGATGGAGATGAGTACGATGTGCAAGAAGCGCCTGCTCAAGCAGTCGGTGCTAGCCAACCTGTAGCATCCCCTAAACCAGTACAACCATCATCAAAACCACGTCAAAAAGCTGTGGTAGCTGCCAAGGAGCAGAAATCTACTCCTGTTGCAGTAAGTCGTCCACAAGTAGTTTCTACAGCAGTGGTTGAATCAGCTTCATCTCAAAAATCATCTTCTGAAAATATTACTCGACTTCATCAACGTCAACAAGAGTTGGCAAAAAATCGTTCTGCTGCAGATGAGAAGATTACGATTGATGTGCGCTACCCTCGTAAATATGAAGAAGCAACTGAAATTGTTGACTTGTTGTTGGCAAACGAAAGTATTCTTATCGATTTCCAATACATGACAGAAGTTCAAGCAAGAAGATGTTTGGATTATTTGGATGGTGCTCGCTATGTATTAGCCGGGAATCTACGTCGTGTTGCAAGTACTATGTACTTATTAACACCAATCAATGTCGTTGTGAATATTGAAGATATTCGCCTTCCAAATGATGTCGAAGTTGCTGAGTACGACTTTGATATGAAACGAAATCGTTAATATGTTTGTCCTACAATTAGTTAGAAATTTCTTTCAGGTTTTTGAGCTAGTACTAATCATCTATGCTTTGCTTAGTTGGTTTCCAAATGCATCAGAATCGGCTTTAGCTAAAATGGTTCAACGGATCGTCGAACCATTTTTGAGCCTATTTAGAAAGATTCCTTTGCAATTTGGTGGGTTAGACTTTACAGTCATGTTTGCCTTACTTGCTCTATCCGTAGTGGAACGATTTGTCCTTCAATTTTTGGTGCAGTTCATATGACCAAGGGATTTTATCAACACTATAGTCCAGAAGACCACGTCTTTATCGATCGAGTTCTAGAATTAGTAGCTCGAGTGGAGCAACAGTATAGTTTTGAACTGACTTCCTTTTTAAATCCACATCAGGTTGATATTTTACGACAAATTGGTGCCCACCACGGTTTGCAGGTGTTTTCAAGTGCAGAAATCTATCCTACAGAATATGCACGAGTGATTCTTGCTCCTAGCTACTATCAGTTAGAGGCATCTGATTTTGAAATGAGTCTGTTAGAAGTTCTCTATCCGGATAAGTTTTATCGGTTAAGTCACTCTCAAGTTTTGGGTTCGCTTCTCCATCAATTAGGCATAGAAAGAAAGTCTTTTGGAGATATTCTAGTTGGACAAGGGAAAATTCATATCTATGTGGATGAGCGTTTCTCCTCCTATTTCAAAGAGAATCTTAAGAAGATCGCAAAAGCATCTGTCAAGATTCGTGAGGTTGATTGTCGAGAACGGATCAGCGTAGACGAACCATCCAAACTCAAAGACCTATTGGTTACTAGTGTTCGACTTGATAAACTAGTAGCTTCTACCTTTAAGCTTGCTCGGTCTGTAGCTGTTCAATTAGTTCAGTCGGGTCAGGTAAAGGTAAACTATGCCACTATTGATAATCCTAGTCGGATGATCCAAGTAGCAGATTTAATTAGTGTTCGAAAGTATGGCCGATTTAAAATACTATCAGAAAATGGCCTATCAAAAAGTGGAAAATGCAAATTAACGGTTGAAGTATTTTCCAGTAGAAAATAAGGAGGAACTATGGCACTTACAGCTTTAGAAATCAAAGATAAACGCTTTTATGTAAAATTTAGAGGCTACGATGCTAAAGAAGTTGAAGAGTTTCAAGACATGGTCTACCGAGACTATGAAAAATTAGTTCGTGAAAATCATGAATTGGAAACAAAAATTAGTGCGTTGGAAGAACGCTTGAACTACTTTGACGAAATGAAAGACTCCTTGAGTCAATCAGTATTGATCGCCCAAGATACAGCAGAACGTGTGAAACATGCGGCAAATGAACGCTCAGAAACAATTGTTCGTCAAGCGGAGCAAGATGCTCACCATTTAGTTGAAGAAGCAAAAGCAAAAGCAAATGAAATTCTTCGTCATGCTACAGACAATGCCAAAAAAGTTGCTGTAGAAACGGAAGAATTGAAGAATAAGACACGAGTCTTCCATCAACGTTTGAAATCAACTATCGAAAGTCAATTGAGCATTATTGATACACCAGAATGGGATGAAATTCTTCGCCCAACTGCTATGTATATTCAAACAAGTGATGAAGCATTTCGTGAAATTGTTGAGAAAGCTTTGGGTGAATCTGTTCATCATCATTCAGAAGATGCTAACATTGATTTGACACGTCAATTTACTTCAGCTGAAATTGAAGAATTGCAAAAACGTATTGAGGCAGCTAACTTAGAGTTAGGCGCAACTCAAGCTTTTCAAGGATTGAATGAAAAAGTGAAAGAAGCATTGGAAGAAGCAGAAAAAAATCATGAAGATCAAGATTCTATTGATGTTGTCTTAGAAACTCCTGAAGCTGATGATATCGATGCTCCAGAAGAAGGACAACGTGAATCTGTTTCAATCTTATAATCTGTAAAAACAGTGACCTTATCAAATAGTTTTAGCGAGCAGGTGATGGTGGAAGACTTGCACTTCCTTTGTTAAGGTTGATCCTTTTACAAATTTTAGTGGTGAAATGAGTAACCACTAACGCTGGTCAGCGTTAGCGACAAAAGAGGAGAAAGAGAGGACTCTCTTTCTTGAATGAAGGTGGTACCACGACTTGTCGTCCTTTTTGGCGAGGTCGTGGTCTTTTATTTTGTAGAAATATTTTTTAGAGGAGACACCATGAAACTCAAAGAAACACTGAATTTAGGGAAGACAGAGTTCCCGATGCGGGCTGGTCTGCCTACAAAAGAGCCAGTTTGGCAAAAAGAATGGGAAGAAGCAAAGCTTTACCAACGTCGTCAAGAATTGAACCAAGGAAAACCACATTTCACCTTGCATGATGGCCCTCCGTATGCCAACGGAAATATCCACGTAGGACATGCCATGAACAAGATTTCAAAAGATATCATTGTTCGTTCTAAGTCTATGTCAGGTTTTTATGCACCGTA
>NZ_CAJPOU010000041.1 GCF_905372335.1 Streptococcus sp. A12 | reverse complement strand
GTACACGTAGCTTGATGAAGAAACTTGACACAGCTAAGATGCAAGAATACGCTAATCGTGCTCTTACTGAATGTTCAACCATGGAAGAAGTGCTTGAACTTTCTAAAGAATACGTGAACGTAGACTAATTGATCTTAAAAATCTGATAAAAGTTATCACCTTGGAAGAGGTGGTAGCTTTTTTATTTTAAACCTGTATTTGTTTCTTTAAATGAAGTAGCTGAATAAAAATAGAGTTGTTGTCACTATATCAAAACAAAAAATCTAAATTTTCTAAAAATTTTCGGAAATAGCTTTAATTACACTTATTTTTATAGTATAATATTGGAAAGATAGTTTGAAAGCTGAACAATTATGAATCTACTTTAGGAAATTTCAGGGAAACAATGAAAGTTTCAAATTCTTTTCATAATTTTTCATCGTATTATTCAAGAAAAAATCTTGAATATTTCAACTATTTATAGTAGAATAATATTAATAGGAAGCGCTTACATAAAAGCGAGAGAGGTGAGTGAATGGATACGAAACAAGCATTGTATACATTTGGAACCGGTGAGAACTTTCATCTTCAACATTATCTAGGGGCTCATAAAGAGCAAGTAGATGGTGTGGAAGGGTATAGTTTCCGTGTATGGGCTCCAAATGCTCAGGCAGTACACCTGGTAGGTGATTTCACCCAATGGGAAGAAAATGAAATTCCTATGGTAAGAAACGAAGCTGGTGTTTGGGAAGTTTTTACAACTGCACCTCAAGTTGGCGATATCTATAAGTTTCATGTTACAAGACAAAATGGCCACCGCTTGATGAAGGTGGATCCTTTAGCAGTTCGCATGGAAAAACGTCCAGGAACAGGAGCGGTCATTACAGATATTCCAGAGAGGAAATGGAAAGATGGACTCTGGATGGCTAGACGGAGAAAACTTGGCTTTAGATCTCGTCCAGTAAATATCTATGAAGTTCATGCCGGTTCTTGGAAACGAAATGAAGATGGAAGTCCCTATTCATTTGCTCAGTTGAAGGAAGACTTGATTCCTTACTTGGTAAAAATGAACTATACCCATGTGGAGTTCATGCCGGTGATGGCTCACCCGCTTGGGCTTAGTTGGGGCTATCAATTGATGGGTTACTTTGCCTTAGAGCATACCTACGGAACACCGGAAGAGTTTCAAGATTTCGTGGAAGCTTGTCACTTGAATAACATTGGGGTGATTGTGGACTGGGTGCCGGGACACTTTACCATCAATGATGATGCCTTGGCTTATTACGATGGGACACCAACCTTTGAATACCAGGATCACCATCGTGCCCACAACTATGGCTGGGGAGCTTTGAATTTCGACCTAGGGAAAAACCAGGTCCAATCCTTCCTCATCTCTAGTGTGAAGTTCTGGATTGAGTTTTATCATTTGGATGGAATTCGGGTCGATGCGGTCAGCAACATGCTTTACTTAGACTATGATAGTGGTCCATGGACACCAAATATCGATGGTGGAAATCTCAACTATGAGGGAATTCATTTCCTTAAACGGATGAATGCTGTGATTAAATCAGAACATCCGGATGTCATCATGGCAGCGGAGGAAAGTTCATCTGGCACCAAGATCACTGGTCCAGAAGAGTATGGTGGTTTAGGATTTGACTACAAGTGGAATATGGGTTGGATGAATGATATCCTTCGCTTCTACGAGGAAGATCCTATTTATCGGAAATTTGATTTCAACTTGGTGACCTTTAGCTTTATGTATGCCTTCTCTGAAAACTTCTTGTTGCCATTCTCTCATGATGAAGTGGTTCACGGGAAGAAGAGTCTCATGCATAAGATGTGGGGAGATCGCTACAACCAGTTCGCAGGCTTGCGAAACCTCTTGACCTATCAGATTTGTCACCCAGGTAAGAAATTGCTCTTCATGGGTTCAGAGTTTGGCCAATTCTTAGAATGGAAGTCTGAAGAACAGCTAGAATGGTCCAATCTGGATGATGACATGAACCGCAAGATGCAAGAGTTTACTTCACAGCTCAATCAATTCTACAAAGATAACAAGATGCTCTGGGAAATTGATGATAGCTATGATGGTATTGAGATTATTGATGCAGATAACCGAGATCAAAGTGTCTTGACCTTTACTCGTAAGGATAAAAAAGGAAATCATCTGTTGTGTATCTTTAATATGGCACCAGTAGAACGCAAGGACTTTACAGTCGGCGTCCCTGTTGCTGGGGTCTATGAAGAAGTTTGGAATACAGAATTAGAGAAATGGGGAGGTGTCTGGAAAGAGCACAACCAGGAAGTGAAGACTCAAGAGGGATTATGGAAAGATTATCCACAAACCTTGACCTTCACCTTACCGGCTCTTGGAGCTAGTGTATGGAAAGTGAAACGAAAACTTCGTTCCAATGTGTCTAAAACAAAAAAATAGTTGTTGGTGATCAACTGATCGCAGTCTATGATCCCATTCCTAACTTTGTAGAAGAAGTTACAGCACCTCTTCTTAGAAGTGGGAAGAAGGTCTCGTCAATCCAAAAAGGAGTAATCAATGAAGAATGAAATGCTAGCTCTGATCCTTGCTGGTGGGCAAGGAACTCGCCTTGGAAAACTCACTCAAAGCATTGCCAAACCTGCAGTGCAATTTGGGGGACGTTATCGTATTATTGACTTTGCCTTATCCAACTGTGCCAACTCAGGTATCCACAATGTTGGCGTGATTACTCAGTATCAACCGCTTGCCTTAAACAACCATATTGGAAATGGTTCCAGTTGGGGTCTCGATGGCATTAATACTGGGGTTTCTATCCTTCAACCTTATTCTGCAAGTGAAGGAAATCGTTGGTTTGAAGGAACAAGTCATGCGATTTTCCAAAACATCGACTACATTGATAGCATCAATCCAGAGTACGTGTTGATCCTTTCTGGAGACCATATCTACAAGATGGACTATGACGACATGCTTCAGTCTCACAAAGATCACAATGCCAGCCTTACAGTAGCTGTATTGGATGTACCTTTAAAAGAAGCTAGCCGTTTCGGAATTATGAATACGGATGCAAACAATCGAATTGTCGAATTTGAAGAAAAACCTGCAGAGCCAAAATCAACAAAAGCTTCTATGGGAATTTATATCTTTGACTGGTCTCGTCTTCGCAACATGCTAGTGGCTGCAGAGAAGAGTGACATCGATATGTCTGACTTTGGTAAAAACGTTATTCCAACTTACCTTGAATCTGGAGAAAGTGTCTATGCTTATGAATTCAATGGCTATTGGAAAGACGTGGGAACTATTGAATCTCTCTGGGAAGCGAATATGGAATACATTGATCCAAACAATGCCTTGGACAGCCGGGATCGTCACTGGAAGATCTATTCTCGTAACTTGATTTCACCACCAAATTCCTTTGGTGAACATGCCCAAATTGAAGATTCCTTGGTAGTGGATGGATGCTTGGTAGACGGAACAGTAAAACGTTCTATCCTGTCTACGGAAGCACAAGTTCGTAAAGGTGCAGTCGTTGAAGATTCTGTTATCATGAGTGGTGCCATTATCGGTCAAGGTGCTGTGATTAAACGTGCTATTATCGGTGAAGGAGCAGTTGTTTCAGAAGGTGTTGTCATCGATGGAACGGAAGAAGTACAAGTCGTTGGATATAACGAAAAAGTGGGGGTAGCAACAGATGAAGATTGATAAGTATTCAGCTATTTTAGGGAACACAGTAGGCTTCCATGATATGTCGTCATTGACAGATCATCGTCCTGTTGCCAGTCTGCCATTTGATGGGAAATATCGTTTGATCGACTTCCCGCTTTCTAGCCTCGCTAATGCAGGAATCCGTAGTGTATTTGGTATCTTCCAGCAAGAAAATATCAGTTCTGTCTTTGACCATATTCGCTCTGGTCGTGAGTGGGGCTTGTCAACTCTTTTGAGCCACTACTATCTCGGTATTTACAACACTCCAGTAGAAAGTTCAAACGTTGGCAAAGAATACTACGAGCAACTCTTGACCTATTTGAAACGCTCTGGTTCGAACCAGACAGTCGCTCTTAACTGTGATATTTTAGTAAACATCGATTTGAACCAAGTCTTCCACTTGCACAATACCGTTGATAGACCAATCACAGTGGTCTACAAGAAAATGCATCAACGGGATATCTCGGAAGTAAATGCCATTTTAAATATTGATGAGACAGATCATGTGACTGGTCAAAAATTGTTTGAAGGCCAAGATCCAGAAGCTCTTTACAATATGTCGACCGACATCTTTATTGTGGACACTCCTTGGTTGATTGAAAAATTGGAGCAAGAAGTTCATAAGGAACATCCAGAAAAACTGCGTTATATCTTACGTGATTTAGCGGTTGAATATGGGGCATTCGCTTTT
Organism: Streptococcus sp. A12; assembly: GCF_905372335.1. Taxonomy (GTDB): domain Bacteria; phylum Bacillota; class Bacilli; order Lactobacillales; family Streptococcaceae; genus Streptococcus. Next base: position 7,203 of record NZ_CAJPOU010000041.1, on the reverse strand, counting down.
GAATACACTGGCTATATTGCCAATATTCACTCTGTTGAGTCATATTACCGCGCTAATCTTGACATGTTGGAAACTCAGAAATTCATGTCACTCTTCTCACCAAATCAAAAAGTTTATACCAAGGTGAAAAATGAAGAGCCAACTTACTATGCGACTGGTTCGCAAATTAAGAATTCGCAATTTGCCTCAGGAAGCATTGTCGAAGCTTTGGTACATGATTCTGTCATCTCTCGTCGGGTTCATCTCCATAAGGGGGCAGAAATTCGTAGCAGTCTCTTGTTCCCAGGTGTTGTTGTCCATGAGGGAGCAGTCGTAGAGCATGCGATTCTTGACAAGGGTGTCGTAGTTGAAACTGGCGTTACCATTCGTGGAACCAAAGAGGCACCTCTTGTGATTAAAAAAGGTGCTGTGATTACAGAGGATATTGGATAATGAAATTATTGTTTGTTGCCGCTGAAGGAGCTCCTTTTTCAAAAACGGGGGGCTTGGGAGACGTTATTGGGGCACTCCCTAAATCCTTGGCTAAAAAAGGCCATGATGTTCGTGTCGTCCTCCCTTACTATGACATGGTAGAGGCGAAATTTGGCGACCAAGTTGAAGATGTGCTACACTTCGAGACCAGAGTTGGATGGAGAAGTGAATACGTTGGTGTGAAACGCATCTATCGTGATGGTGTTACTTTCTATTTTATTGATAACCAGAAATATTTCTTTAGAGGACATGTCTACGGAGATTTTGATGATGGGGAGCGCTTTGCCTATTTCCAATTGGCAACGCTGGAAATGATGGAACGAGTAGACTTTATTCCAGATATCATCCATGTTCATGATTATCATACCGCCATGATTCCTTTCCTTCTTAAGGAAAAGTACCGTTGGATTCAAGCTTACAATGGTATTAAGTCTGTCTTGACCATCCATAATCTGGAGTTCCAAGGTCAGTTTGGCCCAGGAATGTTGTGGGATTTGTTTGGAGTTGGATTTGAGCGCTATGAAGATGGGACACTTCGTTGGAAGGATTGCTTGAACTGGATGAAGGCCGGGATCCTCTATGCTGATCGTGTGACGACGGTTTCACCAAGTTACGGTTATGAAATCATGACGGCTGAATATGGTTGCGGACTCGATCAAATCTTGCGGATGGAATCTGGTAAATTAACGGGGATTGTGAATGGAATCGATACAGACCTCTACAATCCTGAAACAGACCCGCTCTTGACCTATCATTTCAGTCAAGATGATTTATCAGGGAAAGCAGCAAGTAAGCGAGCTCTTCAGGAACGTGTCGGACTTCCGGTACGTGATGATGTTCCCTTGTTCGGAATTGTTTCTCGTTTGACCCGCCAAAAAGGCTTTGACGTGGTGGTTGAAGAACTCCACAACATTCTACAAAAGGATATCCAAATCGTTCTTTTGGGTACAGGAGATCCTGGCTTTGAGCAAGCCTTTGCTTGGTTTGGTCAAGCTTATCCAGATAAACTCTCTGCCAATATTATGTTTGATGTCCAGTTGGCGCAAGAAATCTATGCTGCTTCGGATGTTTTCTTGATGCCAAGCCGATTTGAACCATGTGGACTTTCTCAAATGATGGCTATGCGCTACGGCACCTTGCCATTGGTTCACGAGGTAGGGGGACTACGTGATACAGTGCAAGCCTATAATGTCATCGATGGCAGTGGTACTGGATTTAGCTTTAACAACCTATCTGGTTATTGGTTAAACTGGGCTGTCGATCAAGCTTTGACAGTCTATACTCATGATAAGAATGCTTGGTACGGTCTTCAAAGAGAAGCCATGAGTCGTGATTTCTCTTGGAATACGGCCAGTCAACACTATGCGGATCTCTATCAGTCTTTGTAAGATAAATCTCTAAAAACGCCTATTTTGAACTGACCCCAAAAGTTAGACAGAAAAATCTGACTCTTGGGGCCGGTACATTTTAGGCGTTTTTTTGTTACTAGGAAAGGAAGAGGAGCTACTTACATATAGGAAGCAAAAAGGGAAGAAATCTGAGCAAGATGAGTTGCTAAAAGATGCGAAAAAAGATAAGATAGATAAAGGTAAAAAATCACGGGAAGCGTTTTAGGGGAAGTGTCATTCCTCTCCAAACATAAATGTGACTTCCTATGATTTACAAATATTACTATGTAGGAAATTATAGGATGAAACAAAGAAGACAAGCTTTTGAAAAGATTACCAAGTATTCGATTCGGAAATTATCCGTCGGAGTAGGTCCGGTTGCTATTGGAGCCCTTCTTTTTGCAGGGAGTGTAGTAGGAGCGCATTCTGTACAAGCTGATCAATTCACGGTAGAAGCGACAGTTCATATGGGGTATGTCACGGAAAATGAGTTGACTCCTGAGGAAAAAGCTCAGGTGATTCGTGCAATTCCTGAAGAATATCAAAATGAAGATGCCTTTTATCTGGTGTATAAGAAAAAAACACCTAGTCAAGGGCTACTACCACAAACAGGGACGACCGAATTGGCGATTGCTGGCCTTAGTTTAGCGACTGCCTCTTTAGCAGTTCTTTTATTGTCCAAAAGACACCGAAAAAAAGTAATGGGACTCCTATTAATTGGTTCCATGGGGCAAAGTCTGCTCTTATCTATTGATGCCGCAGCCTTGCAAAATATTGAATTAGCAAGCTACAATCAAACTCTTTCAATTGCAAGCAGTAAAGAACTAGCCAATGGTGTCATTCCGATTGAAGGCTATGACTATGTTGGCTACCTTCGTTGTCCAGTTGATCCAAGAGCTACGGGGCAAGAACCTCATGTAAGAGTGGAGGAGAAGCCAGAATCCCAACCTTTAACAGAAGGAAAGACTCTATCTCAGGTAACACCTGAAGAGGGTCCTGCATTCCCTATAGTGGACAAGCCAAACGTTGAAGTTTCAACAGAAATTATTCCGTTTGAAACGGTAGAACAAGCAGATCCTACTTTAGCAAAAGGTCAAACAGCAGTTTTAAGAGCTGGACAAAATGGTGAACAGACTGTTTTAACAGAAGTAAGTACGGTAAATGGTCGAGAAGTTCGCAGAGTAGTTGAAAGCAAAGTCACCAAAGAACCAGTTTCACAAATTATTGCCGTCGGGACAAAAGAAGATGCCCAACCAACCCCTCAACCAAGTCCACAACCTGCCCCAGTAGTCACAGCTAAGGGAACGCAAGAAGAAGGCCATGTCGGCGAAGCACCTGTTCAACCGGAGACTCCATCCTATACAGGTATCGTTGAAGCCAAGGGAACCCAGGAAGAAGGCCATATCGGCGAAGCTCCCGTTCAACCGGATAACCCAGTTTTCCAAGCGACCGAAGGGACAGTGACGGAGACAGAAACGGTAATCCTTCCATATGAAACAGAGTATGTAACGGATGCCAATCGTTACACAGATGAAGAAAGCCTTCTTCAGAAAGGCGAGGCTGGTAGCCAAGAAATTCGTCGTGTTTATAAAACAGTCAATGGCGAGAAGATTGGAGATCCCCTCAGTACGACAACTGAAACGGTAAAAGCTCCTGTGACAGAAAAAATTAGTCGTGGAAGTAAGGCGATTGAAGGCCAAACAGAGGATGTTTCGTTTGAGGATATTCCATTTAAGACGGTAACCGAACAAGATGGCACCCTTCTAAAAGGAACAGAAAGGGTTTCTCAAGCTGGTAAGAATGGGAAGAAGAAAATCACCAAGGTCTATAAGACCATTAAAGGTGTAAAAACTGCGGATGCTCCAACGGTTTCGGAAGAAGTAGTTGAACAGGCCCAAGATCGGATCATTCAAAAAGGGACCAAAGAACTTGAAAAGCCAACCTTAACCTTGACCAATCTTGATCAGGAAGTGTTGAAGCGCAGTGCTAAAGCTACCTATCGTTTGGACAAACCAGACGGTGTGACCATCAAGTCCATCCAGGCTGTATTGAAGAAGGGTGATCAAGTGGTTAAAACGTTTGCCCTTTCAGAGACGGACTTAGCAGCTGCCTTAGAGGACTTGGACTATTACAAGGATTATACAATCACAACGACCATGGTCTATGACCGTGGAAACGGAGACGAAGAAGAAGTTCTTAAGGAAGAACCGCTAAGACTTGACCTTAAAAAAGTTGAAGTCAAAAACATCAAGGAAACCAGTCTGATTAGCGTGGATGACCAAGGTCTTGAGACGGATAGCAGCCTCTTGACTGAAACACCGTCTGATGTTAAGCCATACTACTTAAAGGTTACGACTTACGATAACAAGGTTACAAAACTAGCGGTTGATAAAATCGAAGAAGTGACGGTAGATGGAAATAAACTATACAAAGTAACTGCTAAAGCACCAGATTTGATTCAACGTACTGCAGAGAATCGTTTCACTGAAGAGTATGTACACTATTTACCTAAGCCAAAAGCTCACGAAGGTGATGTTTACTACGACTTTAATGAACTTGTAAAAGCTATGCAAGCCAATCCTACTGGTACATTTAAACTTGGTAGCAATATGAATGCTAATAATGTACCAGCTGCTGGCAAATCTTATGTAACCAATGCCTTTAAAGGTTCATTGGGAAGTACTGATGGCAATAAATTTGCCATTCATAATATCACTAGACCATTATTTGGAAACATTGAAGGTGGATCTGTCAAGGATCTCTTACTAGAAAATGTCAATATTGATATGCCTGGAGTTGATCGAGTAGCTCCAATCGCCAATGTCATCAAAAACAATGCAACTATTGAAAACGTCAAAGTAACTGGAAGTGTTGTCGGTAACAATGATGTAGCTGGTATTATCAATAAAATTGATGGTAGTGGAAAAGTAAGTAATGTCGCCTTTATCGGTAAACTTCACGCTGCCGGCAATAGAGGAGGCTATTTAGCTGGTGTTCTTGGTGAAAACTGGAAGGGTGTTATTGAGAAAGCCTACGTTGATGCTGAAATGACTGGTAATAAAGCAAAAGCTGCAGGTCTAGTCTATTCGTCTCAAAATGGTGCTAATAACTACACGGTCGGTAAAGAAGGGGTCCTCAGAAATTCAGTTGCTAAAGGTTCTATCGAACTGAAAGAAGCTGTTCAATCTGGTGGATTGCTGGGTACCAACTGGGCCTTGGGTACTATTGAAGACAACATCACTATGATGAAAGTCAAAACAGGTGAGATGGTATTTGGTCACTCAGATATTGATGCTGACGACTACTTCACCTATTCAAGAACCAAACGTAATTATAGTGTTGATGGTGTGAGTGAAGGTAAGAAGTCCTTTAACAATTCACATAAAATTCCAAGTATCTCACTAGCAGAAGCCGAGAAGAAAATTGAAGCAATGGGAATCACTGCTGATAAATTTACCAGCAGCAAACCTATTGAAGACAAGCTCAATAACAGTCTTAGCAAAGACGATCAATACAAAGCAATTGATAGTTATGATGCAACTCGTGAGCTAGCTTACCGTAATATTGCAAAACTTCAACCTTTCTATAATAAAGAGTGGATTGTAGACCAAGGTAATAAATTAGCTGCAGGAAGTCCTCTCTTGACTAAAGAAGTATTGTCTGTAACTGCTATGAAAGGCAATACCTTTGTGACGGAATTAGCTGATGCTGATCATATTATGATCCACTATTCAGATAAGACAAAAGATATCTTTACCATTTCACCTAAAGATTCAAAAGTGAAACAAGTGAAAGAGTACGGTATTGCAGAACTTGGTGAAGTTGTTTATACTCCGAATATGGTTGACAAGGACCGTAGTGATCTCATCAATGCTATTGTTGAAAAATTGAGTCCTGTGGAATTACAATCTGACCCAATCTACACGCACCTTGGTAGAACTGGTCCAAACAAAGTTAATGCTATTAAGAACCTTTATCTTGAAGAAACCTTCAAAGAAGTTAAGGATAATCTTACTAAATTTGTGAAACAGTTGGTTGAAAATGAGGATCATCAATTAAACACAGATGAAGCTGCTAAACGTGCTTTGATCAAGAAAATTGATGATAACAAGGCAGCGGTTCTCCTTGGTCTATCTTATCTTAACCGTTATTACGGAGTGAAGTTTGATAACTTTAATATCAAGCAACTTATGTTGTTCAAACCAGATTTCTATGGTAAAAATGTAAGTGTGTTAGACTTCTTGATTCAGATTGGTTCTAAAGAAAGTAACATTAAAGGTGATAGAACTTTAGAAGCTTATCGCGAAGCTATCGGTGGAGTTATCGGTATCAGCGAGTTAAATAGTTTCTTAGACTATAATATGCGTCTATTCACAAATGATACAAACTTGAACGATTGGTTTATCAAAGCAACCAAAGACAATGTTTATATCGTTGAACCAGCAACAACAACTCCTGAGTTTGCTGATAAGAAACACAGAGCTTATGAAGGCTTAAACAATGATATGCACGGTAAGATGATCTTGCCACTCTTGAACTTAAAAGATGCCCATATGTTCTTGATTTCAACTTACAATACAATGGCTTATAGTTCATTTGAGAAATATGGTAAGTACACTGAAGCAGAACGTAATGCCTTCAAAGCTGAAATCGATAAAGTAGCCAAAGCTCAACAAAATTATCTAGACTTCTGGTCACGTCTATCAATTGATAAAGTTCGTAATCAACTACTTAAGAGCAATAACATGGTTCCAACACCTGTTTTGGATAACCAAAACTATAAAGATATTAGTACTGATAAATACGGTCACACTAATAGCGGTAAAGATGTTGCTCCTATTCGTGAATTATACGGACCTACAGGACGTTACCATGCGACTGACTGGCGTATGGGAGCTGTAGCTCGCGTTTATGGGAATCCGTATAAGGATGATTCTGTCTTCTTCATGGTTACAGATATGATTAGTGACTTTGGTATTTCAGCCTTTACCCACGAAACAACTCACGTAAATGACCGTATGGTCTACTTGGGTGGTTCAAGACACCGTGAAGGTACTGATTTGGAAGCATTTGCACAAGGTATGTTGCAAACTCCATCAGTATCAAATCCAAATGGTGAATACAAAGCCCTAGGTCTTAACATGGCTTATGAACGTCCAAATGATGGAAATCAATGGTATAACACCAATCCAAATGATCTGAAGTCACGTGACGAAATTGATCGTTACATGAAGGGCTACAACGACACTCTTATGCTTCTGGATTATCTTGAAGGAGAGGCTGTCCTCGATAAAGCAAATCAAGATTTAAACAATGCTTGGTTCAAGAAGGTTGATAAGCAATA
>NZ_CAJPOU010000040.1 GCF_905372335.1 Streptococcus sp. A12 | reverse complement strand
CAGCATTTCCCTTCTCTCCACCTTTTTGTTTCGGATAAATGGATTCTGCGACTGCGTTGACATAAGTTTGAGTCTTCTCATAGTAGCCCTTCTTTGCGGCTGCTATGGCCAAAGCTAGAGGATTGTAGGACATGGACCAATCCATATTTTGGAAAGAAAGAACATTGACATCAAAGTCACGTTGTCTCATGAGTTTGTAGGATGCTTGATAATGCTCCCCTTTCGGGTCTGCTAGAACCATTGATGGCTGCAATTCTGCACGACTGTTAATATCAATCCCTGTAGTGATATGACCTTCCCCCTTACCTGAGCGAGTCATCCCAATCCCTAACAGATTCGTCGGCTTGTCTTCAATGTAGTAGTAACCTGAAGGAAAAACTAACATTCCTAAAATCCGTTCTGCATTGGTCACGTATCGACTGATTTTCCTATTTTGCCATAACATTTGGGTTCTCAGTGTTTGTCCTACTAAATCATGAGTCAGTTCATGAAATACTGGAGCCCCACCTTCACCTGGATAAGTTAAAGATTTATTGGGAATCTTCTTGTATTGACGACGAATTTCATTAATCGTCACAAATCGGTCATCTCCCTCTTCATTGTTGTTATAGTCTCGAAATTGCTCGAAGTTTATCCAAGCAGATTTCCAGGCAATAAGTAAGCCCAATAGAAAGATTGGAAATGCTAAAATCGGTGCTATCAAGAACACTTTAGCGTTCAATAAACTTTGAAATAAGAGGCTATTTAAGTCAAAGTTTACGGCCTTACTAGCATCTTTAAACGACCAAACACTAAAATAGAGAAAGCGGATTGTAGCCCTTAAAACAGTAACCAAGTAATTCGTCAAGATAAAAGCAATAAAGCTAAAACCTAGTCCCATATAAACGAAGCTGCGATAACTTTTAAAATAAAGAATCGGTTTCATTTCTTTATCAAAACGTTTCCGTTCTCGTTTGACAAAAGGGAGGGTATAAAATATCCTGAAGAAAACATTCCAAAGGATGAGGGAGATAAGCGCAATGATTTTTGGAATCAATAACTTTACCCATTCGAACAGCCCTCTGGCTGATTGCTTCCATACCTGTTCCCAATCAATCGCTTTGCGACCTTTCCAACCTCTTTTAAAAATCTGCTGAAGAAAACTCTTGCTTTTTAGTAACCTTTGATACTGCCTTAAAAAGTAAGGTTGAAAGAGTCTGAAGAGGTAATAACCTGCGACTCCTAGAAAAAGGAGGGTATTGAACCAACTGGCTCGAATCACTTGGATAAGGGTGTAAAATACTACTTCAAATAACTCAAACAAACTACTACCCCCTCACACCTTCCAAGAACCATTCCATTTTTCGAGTATAGAAGCTCGAAAAGAGAAATATGTGAAACTGTAGCCTTGGAGAGGCTTTTTCATAACGGTGAAAGTAACTTTCTAACCATTTCTCTCCATCCAACTGAAGAACATTCAATCGACTGGATCGACTTTGTTCTAAGTAATTGGTCACCTGAAGAGATTCTGCAATCAATTCATCAGACAGATAATTGTATTTTTGTCTTGCCATTGTTGCACTCCTTTCTTATTATCTCTTAATTCCCCTCTATTCTAAGGGATAATATCAAATTCTTTGTTAAAGGGACAAAAGATATTGTTATATCATAAGTTATATACCTTTTATACAATAAATAGACAATAAAAAAGCACACAAGTGTTCTTGTATGCTTTCAATCCCTTTAGAACGGGGAATCCACATCTATTGGCTCTGGATAAGATGAAATTTGAGAAATTGCAGATTGAGAAGGAGTCAAGTTCCCTTGTTTTCGTTTCGTTGCTACCTCTTTACTTTCTAAAAAAGTAATGCCATCATGTTGACTTGGGGCAATATATTGGTAACTCCGACGTTGCCCCTGATTATTTGTATAAGTCCGCTGAACAATTTCTCCTTTTACCAAAATAGGAGATCCTTTTGACAGACTTTGCGACATAATTTCTGCTTGTTTTCCATACACTTGTACATGAAAGAAGCTAGTCAAAGGGTTTCCGTCATTCCCCTGTAAACTAGAATCACAGGCAAAGTCAAACTTAAAACTAACATGTCCATTAGCAGTTCTACCAACTGCATCTTCTGGAATGTCTGACACACGACCATTCGCAATGAATTCTTGCATTACATTAACCTCCTTGATGATCAAAGGCCACAAGTACCTTATCTTATTCCTTGTGACCAATGTTATTATGATATCAAATTAGTCTTCCTTGCGCTTACGAACACCAACAAGAGCCAATCCTGATAGTAACACACCACCAATAATGCTTAAGACGCTCCCTGCTTCCCCAGTAGATGGCAATACACTTGCTTTTTGAACTGGGGTAGGTGGAACTGGTGTTGGCTCTTCTGGAGTTGTAGTCATCTTGTAGTAGTGCACACTGACTTCTACTGGAGCTGGAGCCTCTGGCGCATCAGGTGCCTTAACCGTTGCTTTTTGAACTGCTACAGCAATTGGTTTTGGTGCTTCTGGTGCTTCTGGAACCTTCACATCTAGGTTTTTGACTTCTAAATTTGGTTTCTTTGGCTCTTTCGGCACTTCAGAAGCAACTCCAAAGATACCTGCAACAATGGACGTGTTGATGTAACCAGGCAGGTAATGAGTTCCGCTAAAAACGACCTTCTTAGCTGTATCCAAGTTAAACTGCACACCATTTGAGTCAATCACCCCACCTGTGGCTTGTGACACATCACCAGTACCAGCTGAGTAGCTATTCCCTGATTGAGTGACATTACCCCCTTTCACGAGTTTGGCTCCATCCAGACCGTTTAAGGTCACTGTTTGATTATTGTCAATGTCATTGAAGGTTACTGTTGAAACGGTATTGCTGGTTGACACTTCGTAATCATAGGATTTAACCATAGCAAAGATCGCACCTGTAGCTCCTACATTCCCGCCAGTTGCACCTTCACCAGCACCGCCAGTCACCGTACCATGCGTTGTGGCAAATACACCCCAAGCAATCCCACCATCTTTAGCACCCCAAACAGCTAAGTAGGTATTTTCAGCCGTCCATGCCTGGATGTTACTAATTTTAAGGGTTACATCGCCATTACTTGTATTTTTAATGATGACCGTACCAGAACCATTGATTTTAAAAATATAATCAAACGTGGCATCTGTATTTTGGTTGCGGTCTAAGGATTGGATAGCATCGGCAGCCGCTGTACGTAGGTTGCCCCAAGAAACTGCTGGTTCATCTCCTGTCATTCGTTGAGCAGTACCCGCTTCAACCGTTGTATTTTCAGCCCATTTAACGCCTGATTCCCTACCAATCCCTGCCTGGTAATCCGCAAGGGCCTTGAGATAGGCATCCAGTTTTGCCTGTGCTTCTTTTGTGGAAGCGTCTTGTTTCCCTACGCTATCTGCGACTGCTTTTTGATATACTGCGATATTATTTTGAATAGCTTGATAGAGCTTATCTCCAGTTAGGCCTTTGGTATCAATATACTTAGGATGGACCGTTTCGGTCTTTACATCAATTGGAACATTATTTTTTTTAGCCAAGTCAATCACTTGGTTTTGACGACCATCTGCTCCTTCAAGCTCCGCAACTCCAGATGACTTGGCATCTTTAAGGGCCGTATTTGCTTGGGTATAAGCTTTTTGGTTGGCTTGATAAAGGGCTAGAGTCGCTTTTAAGTCAGCTACGGATTTATCTTGAAGGGTAATTCCTGCCTTGATAGCTGCCTGGTAAAGCTCCAAGTTTTCAGCCATAGCTGTGCGCAGTTCATCGCCTGTGAGGCCTTTAGTGCCCTTATATTCTGGTGTTTGATCTGTTGTGGTCTCAGTAACAAGGAGCCCCGCCTTTTTAGCTTGATCGATGAGTTGGTCAACTTCAGCAGTGGACTTGTCTAGGTGTTCTTGTCCTTCTTTGACCACCGCTTCATGTTCTTTACTTGTTTCTTCATAGGCTTTTTGATTAGCTGCTTGTTTTTCTGTCGCTTCCTTGACTGCCTTGTCCTGTTGATTCAAGTCAGTTAGAATTTCAGAAGTCTTTTCAGCTGCGTTACCACTGTTGATCACAACCTCTTTGGTGTCACCCTCCTTCACGACAACACCTGTGTCTTTCGCTGTAGAGACATTGTCTTTCAAGGTTGCCTGTGCATCTTCAACGGCTGTAACTGCCTGATCTTGTGTCGTATGAGCTGGAACAGACGTTGGGATGTCACTTGTCACAGCTGACTGTTTTTTGGCTGAGGTTTCCGCACTAACAGATGCTTGACCAGCTGCTGGAGCAACCACTTCTGTTGTTGGTTTTGTTTGAGAAGTTGTTACTTCATCAGCTGAGACTGCTCCTGCCCCCATCAGGACTGCCGTAGTAGCAAGAACAATTCCATATTTAGCCAGTAGCGCTGAATGAGTCCCTGTTTTGAATTTACGAAGGGAAAAAATTTGTTTAGTTTCTTGAGTCATAGTGAATTTCCTTTTCTTTTTTTGATCTTAGTTTAATGACATCTCGGTCTAAATGAATAATGAATTACCCCTAGAAGATTTTCTTCTTCAGGAATCCTAAACTTGTCAGCATGATAGTTCCTAGTAGACTTAGGAAACCACCAGCTTCTTCTCCTGTTTTAGGCAACGTTTTCATTTCACCTGAGGCTGAAGTTAGAGTAACCGTACCATCTGCATTTGTCTTACCGCCTATAGATTCGGCAGAGACTAAATTAGTGCTGCCATCAGCTTGTTGTACGACTACCTGACTATTTTGGGTACCGACAACGGTTTGACCACCATTCGTTTCAAACGGATCAAACGTCCGATTAGGTTCTGGCATTGGAGCTGGATTCTTCGACTCTTCGCTTGGTGATGTAGGGGTAGCCCCTCCATTTCCATTAGTTGACGGATCGGTTGTTCCAGGCGTAGTTGGATTACCATTATTTCCGTTGTTGTCAGATGGTTCTGTAGAAGTTCCTGGAGTAGATGGATTTGTCGGCACTACTGGATCCGATGTACTTGGATCTGTGGGAGTACTAGGTTCTGTTGGTGTGCTTGGTGTGGATGGATCTACTGGAACTGTTGGTTGCGTTGTCCCAGTATCAGAAGAACCAGTATCTGTGGCTGGAGGGGTACTATCCGTTGGCGGTACTACCACTTCTGTAGATGGTGCGCTTGGATCAACAGGTGCCACTTCATCAGCGGAGATAAACCCAGCTTTAGATAGCGCAAGAGCGGACACAGTTAATAGTGTGAGTAATTGTTTTTTAGTCATGATACGTTTCCTTTTCTACTTTTTAATTTTGATGTATTCAGATGCTTTGGGTTCTGTCGTGATGACATAGCCATATTTAGAAGACTTAGAAGTCTCAACCGAGAAACTCAATCGAATACTGGAAGCCTTCTCTCCTTCTTTTACAGATAGGACATAGGTCACCGTATATTCTTTTGTTTTTGAATCATAGGTTAGTTTCTCAAGAATCACTGACTGCACCGTTCCTTCTTTTGGAACGGTGTATTTGGCATCTCCATCTGACAGGAAGTCTGTTAAGTTTTCCTTTTTACCAGAATAATAATTAGGTAAGAAATAACGACTGAAGACATCTATTTGATGTTCCTTATCTACTAAGTCCTGGGTATTTTTCAGTTCTTGATAGAGATAGATCACTTGTTCAGACTGGCTTGATAGTTGAGCGAAAGCAAAAAATACACCAACGATATTTACTACTGCAAGCACTCCTAAAAAACCTAAGAATAGATAAAATTTCTTCAGAGAAACTGACTGCTTTTGAGATACGGGAGAAACAACATCTGTTTGATCCCTTGCATTTGGAACAGGTGGTAGGCGATTGGGTTGTGAAACAGCCATCGTCTCACCTTCAGCTGGGAAAATAGGAAGAGAAGAATCAGACAATCCCATACTTTGTTTATATACAGGATAAATCTGGTTCTCAAAATACTCCCTTTTTTCTTGATAGCTATAATTTGCAAATTCAGAGCGAGTAAGTATCGCTTGAATGAGGGGAAGCAAGAGGTTTTCATAGTCTTCTGTAATGAGGAAGGGACTAGCGTAAACCTCTCCTTCTGTCACTACGCTTTTCCCTTCCAGATGGGCGATTGCTACTTTTTTCAGCTGAAACTGACCATACGCTTGTTTCAACTCTCTAAATAACAACTCCGCCTGGTGAAATGTTAGGTAGGGCAAACTTTTTGCAATCGGCTGAGAAAAATCAGAAATATGATCCAATCCCTTGATGATATCAAGCAACTCACTATCATCCTCTGGACCTCTTCCATCTTCCCAGGTGATTTCTAGAAATAAGTCATCTGTAATCGTACAGCGACCTTTATTAAAGAGCGCAAAAGCCATATATCACCACCCCTTAATTTTTCACAAAATCAAAAATCCATTCAATGATACTTGGACCTGCAGAAACACCAATAATTGCAATTGCAATTGATACCCAATGTTTTTTCATTGAGGCTTTTAACTCCCGTCCACCAAACGCATAAATGAGCGAGGTGACAACGGCAGCTAGACCAAATAGCGCAACACTGACTAGCTGAACTTTTGTAATTCCTTGTTTTGCCAAGTTATCCGACTTAACAAATGGATCGTCCGCATACACTGTAGATCCTGTTAGGAATAGGGAAAGGCTCAATAAAAACATCTGTGATTTTGTTTTTACTTGCTGAATTTGTCTTGTCAAATAATTTTTCATAGAAATCCTCCTTTGTTTTTTTGACAACGTTAGTATAATAGATAATTGAAAAAAATTTTTTAAAGGGACAATCATTTTTTTTTAAGGTGAGTTTTAAGAAAATAAAGCTTTACCAAATGACGTATTTTCAGCTTCGACCTCGAATAATATTTTTCTTTTGTCTTCACGGTGATACTCATCTGGTGCATCACCTTCTACCCAAAGATGAAAATGATACTCTTGGTTGGGATCAGATAAGTTCAGAAACTCTTTAGAAATTAAAGGAAGTACTTTATGCTTAATCACTCTTTCAAGTGGCCGTGCACCGTCCTTTATATTTGTTCCTACATCCAATAAATAAGTAACCAAACTTTCTTCGTAAGAGAGAGTCAACTTTTTATTCTTCATTCTTTCTTGAATTTCTGATAGCTGTTTGACAATAATTTCCTTATTCACTTCCTCGTCTAACATGTTAAAAATCAATTTATATTCAATTCGATTGAGAAATTCTGGTCGGAATTTAGTCTCCAACTCCAACGTCATGCTCTTTTCAAACTGAATTTTATCCCTATCGGTTAGCTTTTTAAAATTCCCTTTCAATTCGTACTGCTTAATAATTTTTTGAGAACCAATATTCGTAGTAATAATGACAATCGTATTCTTAAAGCTCACTTGCCTTCCAGTTGAATCAGTCAAACGTCCTGCATCAAGCACCTGCAAAAATAAATCTACAACTTCCGAGTGTGCTTTCTCCACCTCGTCGATCAGAATAACGCTATAAGGTTTCTGTTTAATCTTCTCAGTCAATTGACCTTTCGTTCTAGTTTGACGATCACCAATCAGCTTTGTGATATCTCCCTTTTGTTTATACTCAGACATATCAAAGCGAATGATTGCATCCTCATCATCAAACATCCTCTCTGCCAATGCCAGGGCAAGCTCTGTTTTCCCAACTCCTGAAGTTCCTAAAAACATGAAGGAAGACAAGGGCTTTCTTTGATCCTGTAAGCCAGCTTGTGCAACAGTTATAGCGTTCACAACAGCTTCTACAGCCTCATCTTGGCCTTTAACACGTCGTGACAGCTTTTCTTTTAAACCATCTAGCCTTTCCTTGTCACCTTTCAAAATCGTCGTGACAGGAATACCTGTTTTATTTTTCAGCACCTCTGCAATTTCTTGCTTACCTACATGGCCTAACCCATTTGTAGAACAAATTGTCGCTGCTTCATCTATTAAGTCAAAGGCTTTATCAGGTAAAAATTGATCAGGTATGTAGCGAACAGATAGAAGTACAGCTTGTTTTACAGCATCGGAACTAATAGACACCTGGTGAAAGTTTTCATAAATAGTTTTAGCTTGTTCAAGAATTTCAATCGCTTGAGTAGTTGTTGGCTCATCAACTATAATTGGCTGCATCCTTCGCTCTAGCGCTCGATCCGTTTCGATATATTCATGAAATTCATCCAATGTAGTTGCGCCAATTAATTGCATCTCACCACGTGACAAAACTGGTTTAATAATATTTCCAGCATCCAAAGCGCCCTTATCTGAACCACCAGCACCAACAATAGTATGAAATTCATCAATAAAGAGAAGATTCTCTCCTTTAGTTTCTACCATCTCCTCAATAATTTTTTTAAACTTAACAATAAATCCTCCATCCTCATCTGACATTAAACTAGATAGTTCCAGAGAGCGCACGGTCAAGTCTTTTAATTTGGGAGATACCTGGTTTCTTAAAATGGCTAAAGCAAATCCTTCAACAATAGCTGTTTTTCCAACTCCAGCTTCTCCTACCAAAATGGGATTATTCTTAGTTCGTCTGAGAAGAGTGGTCTGAACAGCTTCTACTTCCTTATCACGTCCGTAAACCTGATAATCTTCTGCTTTTTTTGAAACTTTTTCTGTCAAATTATCTGTATAACGATCTAAGTAGGGTGTTTTTTTCTTTTCTTCAGTAGTCACACTTAATCACCTCTTTCTTTTACTTCCTTGATTTGAAGAGTGAGCTTATCTTTTATCGCATCCACAAATTCTCGTGGATTGATTGTCCCTTCTCCAATTTGAGATAGAAACATTTCCCAGCCTCCTGTTGTCTCTGGATCAGAGAACTCATTATCATAGAGATAATTAATCAGTAGATAGGCCTTGTTGGTAGGAGTTAGTTGACCTGTTTTTTTATCTTTAATGACATAACCCTTACTCTGAATTTTTTTAATGATTTCTCCTCTAGTGGCTTGTGTTCCTAAGCCATATTTAGGAAATATTTGGCCAATCAATTGGCTTTCAGTTAGTCTTTTAGGTGGTTTTGTTTCACCCCCTACAATCTGGACTTGTGTATCAATTTTATCTCCCACTTGATAATCAGGAACTTCAACAGAACCTCGTACCTTTCGAGAACTCCATTCAGCCCATCCTAATTTATGAAGCGTTCTACCCTTTGTTTTAAAAACAAGACCATTATTTTCTACTTCAATTGTTTTGGTTGAATAATAACAATCATCCGCAAACATCAAGATTGCCTGCTTCACAACTGCTTCATAAATCAGTCGTTGATCAGTTTTTAAATTTGAAAGGTTTGGAATTCTTTCAGTCGGAATCAAGGCTGAGTGGCTCGTACCAGACACTTTTTCATCATTGACATAATCTTCTCTAGGCTCCAAAAACGCTGGCTGAAAATGACAATTAATAGCTTTTTGATAGGCAGATAGATTTTCTTTTAAATCGTCAAATTCAAAATGATTGATGTATTCTGAGTCTGGTCGTGGATAGGAGAGAAAACCTTCCAAATACAGTCCCTCAACAATGCTCTCTGTTTTATTTGAGTCAAATTTCCAGGCGCTTGCTGCAAAACTTTGTAATGCTGACAAGGTAAATAGTTGTGGAGCTGATTTCTGATGTTTTTCTACCTCAACTGAAGAAACAATAGAGGTGGCTGATAATCCCCTTGAAGAGGCTAAAATAGCTTCACTATCTTTAGTTTTATCTTTGGTAGTAAAGAATACCCCATTTTCCTTATCCTCCAGCTGAAGCTTCCAATATTTTTCTGGAGTAAAGTTGCGAATCTCTAAATCATTCTCACAAACTAGTCTGATCGCTGGTGTTTGAACTCGACCAACCGATAGATGGCTACCTTTTGTTCGAGGGAGTTGTCCTCTTGCTTGAAGATCAATCGTTGCAAGAGGTGATAAGTTCATTCCTACCAACCAATCACTTTGTGCACGTGCTTCAGCTTCTAAATAGTAATTGTAGGTTTCTGAAGGTTCCTTTAATTCCTGAAAAGCTTTTTGAAGAGCTTTCTTTGTCATGGAGCTTGCCCAAAGACGTTTCCAAATTTTCTCCTTGCCTCCTGGTATGTGCGATAAAATAGAGTACGCAATACGCTCTCCTTCTCTATCAGCATCCGTCCCAATAATCACTTGATCCGCTGCTACCACTTCATCATAGATTCTCTTAAATTTTTCTCTGGAACCCTTGTCCTCTTTCAGATGTTGCTTAAATGAAACATTTGTAAGAGGTAATTTATCAAGTGACCAGTTGTCTGGTTCGCTGTATTCAAATAGGTGCCCTTCAGCAGCTACCACATGTACTTCAGCTGGAAAATAGAGTGACTGCCTAATGACATAGATACCTTTCTTTTTACTAAATTCTCCCAAAGCTGTAGCATAAGCTTCTGCTTGTTTCTCTTTTTCAGCCAGAATAACTATAACCATATCATTCTCCTTCTACTTCATTTTCTGTCATTGTAAGCTATAATTAAAAAATCTTTTGTAAAGGGACATCGACAAGGGATAGAGTGAGTTGATATCAAAAAACAGCATATAAAGTTATATAACTTTATATGCAAAAAGAGGCTCTTAAAGAGCACTCTTTCTAGACTTTAAGTCCCTTCTTTGGGCTTTGGATAAAATTTTGATTTTGTACCACCTGTCTGTTTAACTGATAAGGCTTTGTATGTTGCTCAACACTTTTTACAATCTTAGATACTGTTCCATGAATCCGTTTCATAGATTGCGCTAGTTGTTGATCGTCAAGAGAGGTCAAATTATCAGTCCAAATTGCCATATAGCGAATGGCTTTCTCAGAGGTATCTAACCCAAAATGCTTAGAAACTAGATAACTTGTCATCTCAGCTTCAAGTTCTCTACGATCTTTTGAGACATCCTCCTTATACGAGTTAGCAAGTTTAGGATTATGTAGACTAGCATGCGCTAACTCGTGAATTGTGGTTGCAACGACTTCTCCAGGAGTATTATCTGGATTCAAAAGTATTTTTTGTTCATCTGGATAAAAAGCTCCCTTCGCACTCCTCAACTCTTTTGCATCGTCTTGATAAATGGTTACACCGATACTATTTGCATAATCGGAAAGTCCTTCTAGCACTTCTTTAGTACGAATATGATCCATATTAAAGTCATAGTGACGATTTGGCATCGCTTTTGGATAAAATTCAGGCTTCAAGGTTGTTTGAGACAACTCAAATACCTTATACGTAGCGAATTTAGCTAAGCCTGTATTTGAATCTCTTTCATGGAAGAAGCGAGATTTCAATTTTCCTTCCTTCTTCAAAGCCTTTTCTTCAGGTGTCGCTTCAGAAAGTCTTTTATATTTTGGATTGCCTTTTCCATTTTTTACTTGGTTCCCATTTTCATCCAATACAGGAATCATTTCAACCATCATAGGTCTAAACAAGGTAATATGTGATTTTTCTCCTGTCTTAACTGAAAGATTGTTATGGACAACTTCTCTTGTTCGACCTGTTTTTTTATTGGTATAGGTATTTCTAGTTTCAAATACCTGATCTGAATTAATCCCAAGAACTTCCCCCATCGATTGCCATTGATTATAGGTTGCGACTGCATTCGCTCCTGGCCACTGTTCCTGAATCAACGCTACATTTCTAGGCGAGAGTTCTGGAAACTTACTCATAAAATTCAGATACTCTTCTAACCGTTCAGGTGTTTCTGTGTACTCTCTCACTTTTTGAAAAGCAACTTCACTTAATTCATGAGGCGTTAAAGTAGCATAATCAATACTACTTGAGTTTATTTCAGGGGTTTCCAAATTCGAAATAGATTCCTCTTTCAGAATCTCCTCTACATGCTGAAGCAAATTAGTTTTAGTTTCTTGCTTAGAAGATTGAAAAGCTACCGCTTCTCTTGTATCAGGAGTTTGACCTTCTCCCTCTTCTATCAATCGAGCTGATTCATTCGCTTCCAGGGAAATTTCCTTATTCACTACTCTATTTTCCAGCTGAGAAAGAATTTCTTCATCCATCGATGCTAGTTCAGATTGACCGTTGAGTCGACGATATCCTAATCCTAGCATTTGTGAAATTGGTGTAGTCTCATCTCCAATATCATATCGAATTCCCTCTTTAATCATTTCACCCCCTGGAGCATAAACATCAAACTTAATTTTGGTAGGAGGGATATAGCCTTCAGTATTGCCTGCTGTTATTTGTTTTATTCCTTCTTGATGAATTGGATAAAAGTCCTGATTGGCCTT
>NZ_CAJPOU010000039.1 GCF_905372335.1 Streptococcus sp. A12 | reverse complement strand
ATTGAAATGTTAGTTGTTTTGCTCATTATCAGCGTTCTTCTCTTGCTCTTTGTTCCGAACTTGACCAAGCAGAAAGATTCGGTAACAGATACAGGAAATCGAGCAGTCGTCAAAGTCGTGGAGAGCCAGGCTGAGCTCTATGAACTCAATCATCAGAATGAAAAAGCTAGTCTTTCTAAGCTTGTCGCAGAAGGACAAATCACTCAAAAACAAGCAGAAGCCTACCGTGCTCACTATGTGAAGAATGCAGGTGATCACCGTGCGGTTGCAGATTAAGGCTTTCACCCTTCTAGAGAGCTTACTAACTCTAGGTATCGTCAGTCTTCTATGTTGGCTGCTAGCCGGGTCAGTCCATCAAGCCTTTGGGCAGGTGGAAGAAACATTGTTTTTCTCGGAATTCGAACGGGTCTATCAGGAGACACAAAAGATGAGTATTGCAAAAGAGGAGAGAGCTCTCCTTTCCATCGACCACGGTGGGGTTCATAGTCCCTATCAAGAATTACCGCTTCCAAAAGGGGTGGAAGTGGTCAGAGAGAAGCAACTGACCTTTGATCCAGCAGGAGGCAATTCAAGCCTGACCAAGATTCAATTTCAGACAGAGAAAGAGGTGGTGACCTATCAGTTGGCAATTGGGAATGGAAAAATTAAAAAAACGACGGCTCCCCGCTAGTCTCTTGTTAGAAGGACTGATTGCTCTAGCGATGTTTGGTGCCCTCACGACCCTTGTGTTGGGAGAGCTAGGGGACTCACGACAGCAGCGCTTAGAAGAGTTGAGACAAGGAGAAGTCTTGCGAGTCGCAAAAATGGCGATCCAGACAAGGCAGGATCAATTGAGCATCAATCAGGTCAGTGTCCAGGTGGAGAGGTCTGCTAAGTCCTTAAAGGTCTATCATGAAGGAAAGGTTGTGATTGCTGTTGAAAAGAACTAAACTGCCAGCCTTTACTTTACTCGAGGCCTTGGTTGCCCTGCTCGTCATCAGCGGTGGTTTATTAGTGTTTCAAGGATTGACAAGCCTTTTGCGTCAAGAACTCCAGTACCAAAGTCACATCAAGCAAGAGGAATGGTTGCTCTTTCAGGACCAGCTGGACATTGAATTGTCTCGTAGCCAATTTGAAGAGGTCAGAGACAACAAATTCTATCTTGTTCAGGATCAAAAACCCATAGCCATTGGACTGGCTAAGGGGGGAGATATCCGAAAGACAGATGCGACTGGCCGTGGCTATCAACCGATGATAGATGGAGTTGAATCCGCCTGGATTGAAAAAAGAGGAGATCTTGTGTCTATTCAACTGCGCTTTGAAGAAGGGTTAGAAAGGGAGGTGGTCTACCGTGTGGTGGAAAAGGATAAAAAAGAAGCAGATTGAGGCCGGGATCCTTCTTTATGCCCTTTTTATGTCGGCGGTTTTTAGTCTCTTGCTTCAGTTTTACCTGAACAGACAAGTGGCAGAGAGACGGATCCTCCTTGCTAGTCAGCACCGGATCCAGGCTTATGCGCAAGCTCAATTGGCGATTGATACTTGGGATCGGGAAGAAAAAACTATGACCTTCTCAACTGGCCGAGTCGATTTGGAAGAAAAATCGGGCTTTGCCAACGTAACGAGTCACTTACAAGATGGGGGAAGCTACCATTTCACCTTTGCTCTACCTCCTCGGGAAAAGAAAAAAACCGACAAGAAGGAAAAGGAGAAGCAGGCTCCAGATTCAGCCACACACCACCCGACCACGACTGAGGAAGAGAAGCCTCAGGTCTTCGAAAAGCATAGCGAAAACTCTTAAAATTTGATATGATTAAAAGATGGAGGAAAGCATGAATTTCGAAAAAATTGAGAAAGCCTACGGCTACCTATTAGAGAATACCCAAATTATCCAAAATGATTTGCAGACCAACTTTTATGATGCTCTAGTGGAGCAGAATGCCATCTATCTGGATGGGCAAACAGAGTTGACTCTAGTGAAGGAAAACAACCAGTGGCTGAAGGACTTGAACTTGAGCAAGGAAGAGTTGCGTCGCTCCTTCCAGTATCTTTTGATGAAGGCTGCCCAAACAGAGCCCCTACAGTTCAATCACCAATTTACGCCAGATGGGATTGGACTTCTTTTGGTCTTTCTAGTGGATCAGTTGGCTAGTTCCGATCAAGTAGATGTGCTAGAAATTGGGAGTGGAACAGGTAACTTAGCCCAAACCTTGATGAACAACTGTCAGTGTTCCTTAGATTATTTGGGCTTGGAAATTGATGATCTCTTGATTGACCTTGCGGCTAGTATGGCAGAAGTGATGAAGGCGGATGTGAATTTTGCCCAAGGTGATGCCGTTCGTCCACAAGTTTTGAAAGAGAGCGATGTGATTATCAGCGATTTACCTGTCGGTTATTATCCAGATGATGCCATTGCGAGTCGTTACCAGGTCGCTTCCCCTCAGGGCCACACCTATGCCCATCATTTATTGATCGAACAATCGCTAAAATACTTAAAACCAGGTGGCGTCGCTATTTTTCTAGCTCCGAATGATCTTTTGACAAGCGAGCAGAGTCCTCTGCTGAAAAAATGGATGCAGGATCATGCTCAGGTCTTGGCCATGGTGACCTTGCCAGAGAACCTCTTTCGATCAGCCAATCTAGCAAAAACCATCTTTGTTTTACGCAAGCAAGAAGAAGCGGTGGTCCAACCATTTGTCTATCCTTTGACTGATTTGCAAGACCAGGAAGACCTCATGAAATTCCGTGAAAGTTTTCAAAACTGGAATAAAGAAAGTGAAATTTAAACAAAATTTTGCTATAATAGGAGTGAAAACGCTTAAAGAGGTAAAAAAATGACGAAAACAATTGCAATTAATGCAGGCAGTTCAAGTTTGAAATGGCAATTATACCAAATGCCAGAAGAAACAGTTTTGGCAAAAGGGCTCATCGAGAGAATTGGACTTAAAGATTCCATTTCGACAGTAAAATTCGATGGTCGAGCAGAAAAACAGGTTTTAGATATTGAGAACCACACACAAGCGGTTAAAATCCTTCTCGATGATTTGATTCGTTTTAATATTATTGCTTCCTACGATGAAATCACTGGAGTAGGACACCGTGTCGTAGCAGGTGGTGAGTACTTCAAAGAGTCTGCTCTTGTAGATGAAGAAGTCATTCAAAAGGTTGAGGAACTTTCTTTGTTGGCTCCATTGCACAATCCTGCCAATGCTGCTGGGATCCGTGCCTTTAAAGAATTGTTACCAGATATTACCAGCGTTGTTGTATTTGATACCTCTTTCCATACAACAATGCCTGAAAAAGCTTATCGTTACCCTCTTCCAACTAAGTACTATACAGAAAACAAGGTACGTAAGTATGGAGCTCACGGGACAAGCCATGAGTATGTAGCCCACGAAGCAGCGAAGCTTCTTGGAAAACCAATCGAAGAGTTGAAATTAATCACTTGCCACATTGGGAATGGAGCTTCTATCACAGCGGTAGACAAAGGAATTTCTGTAGATACGTCTATGGGCTTCACACCACTTGGTGGCATCATGATGGGAACACGTACAGGGGATATTGACCCTGCCATTATTCCTTACTTGATGGAGCACACAGAAGATTTCAATAATCCAGAAGATATCAGTCGTATTTTGAACCGTGAATCTGGTCTTCTAGGGGTGTCTGAGCTTTCTAGCGATATGCGTGATATTCACGAAGCCATGCGCAGTGGAAATGACAAGGCACTTTTGGCCAACGACATTTTTGTCGACCGTATTAAGAAATACATCGGTCAATACTTTGCTGTCTTGAATGGAGCAGATGCCATCATCTTTACAGCTGGAATTGGAGAAAATTCTAAGACGATTCGTGGACAAGTCATTGATGGGATGACTTGGTTTGGATGTGCTGTAGATCCAGAAAAGAACGTCTTTGGTGCAGAAGGAGATATTTCAACACCGGATGCTAAAGTGAGAGTTTTGGTCATCCCAACGGACGAAGAATTAGTCATTGCCCGTGATGTTGAACGCTTTAAAAATAAGGGGTAAGACTTTATTCTAAAAAAAAACAAGAGAGAAGAGGCTGATTTGAAGCGCCTCTTTTTTCTATTGTGCGACTACTACTTGGGCTTGCCCCAGTAGCTCATCTATGCTATACTAGAAAAATAGTTTGATAATCGAGGTAAAATAATGGAAAATTGGATGGAGAAAAAATGGGTTTCAAATGGTCTGTGGTTACTAATTGGATTACCGTTATTTATAGCGACTCAACTACCCATGATCGCTTTGATCTTGGGGATTGAAAATGCTTGGTCAAATTGGACAATCAATAGTTTGGTCCTTGGGGTTACCATGCTCCTCGTCTATTTGCTTTGGTGGTTTATGAAATGGAGTCCACTTGATTCACTAGATTTTTCACGAATCAAAGGCAGAGATATTGGGCGAAATCTCCTTTATTTTCTCCTGTTGCTGGCCAATAATGCTCTTGGGGTTAACCTTCTTAGGCAGTTGGGAGAGGCGACGACAGCTAACCAAGAGACTATCCAAGGGGTGGCTTCCTTGGCCCCTCAGCTGGCAATGGGTTTGCTCATTGTCGTAGTGGCGCCTTTAGGAGAAGAAATTATCTGTCGAGCTGTGATTCCACGCTTGATCTTTAAGGGGCACGAAAAAATTGGTTATTTGGTTGGGGCTCTTGTATTTGCCTATTTACACACACCAAGTAATCTTGGTTCCTGGATCATCTATGGAGGTATGTCTCTCATCTTGACTTGGGTTGCCTACCGCTACAAACGAGTAGAATATTCGATTTTATTGCACTTTACCATGAATGCTTTTGCCTTTCTGATAACTATTCTGGTTTCTTTTCTTCCCGCTTAAAATATGGTAGAATGATAGAACCAATGGGTTTTATTCAGAAGCTTTGGTAAGCTACCAAAAAAGCATCTAGGCGCAGATAGAGACAAACTCGGAGGTTGGAAAGATTCTAACCTCTTTTCTATGCTTGGTTGGCTTTTCTGTAGAAAGATGAAGGAAGATATGTCAAAGAGTGAATGGAGACAACTAGGCAAGGGTCGGACTCTTCTATGTGGCATCCTCAATGTCACCCCCGACTCCTTTTCAGATGGTGGACGTTACCAAACGGTAGAAGGAGCTCTCGAGCAAGCTCGAAAGTTAATATCAGAAGGAGCAAGCATACTAGATATTGGTGGGGAGTCCACACGTCCAGGGAGTCATTTTGTGGAAATTCAGGAAGAAATTCAGCGAGTCGTGCCCGTCATTGAAGCAATTCGAGCAGAGAGTGATATCTTGATTTCGGTTGATACTTGGAAGTCAGAGGTCGCTCGTGCAGCCCTAGCAGCTGGTGCAGACTTGGTCAATGATATCACAGGCTTTCTAGGAGATCCGCAAATGGCGAGGGTGATTGCAGAAGCTCAGGCTGGAGCCATTCTTATGTTTAATCCAGTCATGGCTCGTCCTCATCATCCAAGTTCCGTCATTTTTCCGACCTTTGGTTTTGAGCCGGTCTTTTCATCAGAGGAGTTGGCGCAGTTTGAAAGCATTTCTATCCAAGACTGCATGTGGGCCTTCTTTGCTAAGAGCCTTGAGCGGGCAGAGGGGGCGGGATTGAGTCCGGATCAACTCTTCTTAGATCCTGGGATTGGTTTTGGCTTGACTAAGCGGGAAAACCTTCAACTCTTGCAGGACTTAAAAACCATTCATGCTAAGGGGTATCCAATCTTTTTAGGAGTCTCTCGGAAGCGCTTTGTGGTCAATATTCTGGAAGAAGAGGGATTTGAGACTGACCCTGAAACGAAAGAAGGATTCTACAATCGGGATTTGGCCTCCAGTCATTTGACGAGTGTGGCTGCCAGCCAAGGGGTAGAAATTGTGCGTGTGCATGATATCCCCCTCCATAAGATGGCGGTAGCTATCGGTAGTGCGATCTACCAAGCCGATCAAGCGCAGGACCTTCATTTGAAACAATATCGCTAAAGAAAAGAGAAGAGATATGACAGTAGATCTCAGTTGGTTAGCCACTTATCGTTCTTCCGAGCCCCATTTTGGCTTGGAGCGAATGGGAGCCCTGCTGGCCTTGAGGGGAAACCCACACTTAGCCTGTCCCGTAATCCATCTAGCTGGGACCAATGGAAAAGGATCGACCCTAGCCCATTTACTGTCTTTACTAGAGGCAAAAGGATTGCGGGTTGGTGTTTTCTCCTCCCCCTATCTAGTTTCCTTTCATGAGCAAATCAGTATTAATGGGCTTCCCATTTCAGATCAGGATTTAGAGACTTATCTGTCCCTCTATCAGGACTTGCTTGCAAAAAACAGTTCTGATCAGACCTTGCTGGGCTTGACCGAGTTCGAGTTGATGACCGTCCTGGCTTTTGATTATTTTGCAGCAGAAAATCCGGATGTGGTCATTTTGGAAGTGGGCATGGGGGGCCGTCTCGATAGTACCAATGTTTGTCAGCCTATGTTGACAGCCATCACGACGATTGGCCTGGACCATGTGGCTCTCTTAGGGCCAGATTTGGCCTCCATTGCGCGGGAAAAGGCGGGAATCATCAAGGAAAAGATTCCGGTCTTGCTAGGCCGGATGGAACTGGAAGCCCAAGAAGTCATTGTGCAGCAGGCGAACTGCTTATCGGCACCAGTAGAGCTGTTAGGTCAGGACTTTTTAGTTAGCTACCAAGCGTCTTTGGCTGATGGGGAAGTCTTTGGCTATCGGAGCCAGTATCGGGAAGAACTGCAATTAAAGACAGGGCTTTTGGGACTGCATCAAGTCGACAATGCTGGGTTGGCCTTGGCTCTCTGCGATACCTTCTGTCAAGAAAAGGGGCTCTCTTTCTTAAGTCGAGAAGAAATCCTCCAAGCTTGGGAAGGGGTCCAGTGGCCGGGCCGCCTAGAGGTTATTTCGACCCAGCCCCTCATCATTCTAGATGGCGCCCATAATCCGCATGCAGTAGCCCCTCTTGTAGCCACCATGAAAGAACGGTATGGACAGTTGGACAAACAAGTCTTGTTTACCTGTATCCAGACCAAGGCGATTGAGGAGATGCTGGAACTGTGGAGCGGATTGGAAAAGAGTCAATTAACCTTGACGACCTTTGAGGATTCACGCGCCTATTCCGTGAGAGACATGCAGGAAATAGCCCTTCAAAAAGGCCTGCCTTATCAAGAATGGAAGGTGTTTTTAACCCATTATCTAAAAAGAAAATCGCAACAATCTGATCTCCTCTTAGTGACGGGATCCTTGTACTTTTTGGCTCAAGTGAGAGCCTTTCTAATCGAAGAAATCAGTAGGAGATGAAATGGATACAAAGAAAATTCAAGAAGCCGTGAAGATGATTATCGACGCAGTCGGTGAAGACGGAAACCGTGAGGGATTGCAAGAAACACCAGAACGCATTGCCAAGATGTACCAAGAGATTTTTGCAGGTCTCAACCAAACTGCGGAAGTCCACCTATCAAAATCTTTTGAGATTGTGGACAACAATATGGTGGTGGAAAAGGATATCTTCTTCCACTCGATGTGTGAACACCATTTCTTGCCCTTCTATGGCAAGGTCCACATTGCCTATATCCCAAATGGGCGCGTAGCAGGCCTCTCTAAGCTAGCTCGGACGGTGGAAGTATATGCCAAAAAACCTCAAATCCAGGAGCGCTTGACGGTGGAAATCGCGGATGCCTTGATGGAGTATCTGGGAGCGCAGGGAGCCCTTGTCTGGGTGGAAGCAGAGCACATGTGTATGAATATGCGTGGGGTGCGCAAACCAGGAACAGCTACTGTAACGACAGCAGCGCGTGGCTTGTTAGAGACAGATAAAGACTTGAAAAACGAAGCCTATAAACTAATGGGACACTAGTCCCTAGATAAACTGAGGTGACGATGGTGGATCAATTACGGATTAAAGATTTGGAAATTTATGCCTATCATGGTGTGTTTTCCGCTGAAAAGGAATTGGGGCAACGCTTTGTCTTGGATGTCTGTGTCGATTATGAGATGACAAAGTCTGCTCGGACGGGCGATTTGACGGCTTCAATCCATTATGGAATCTTAGCAGAGCAACTGACAGATTGGGTTCAAGCTGAGAAAATCGATTTGATTGAGACAGTAGCTTTTCAGCTTTTGGAGAAAATTTTTGCAACCTATGACTTTGTCAAAAAGGTTCGACTTGAGCTGAAAAAACCTTGGGCGCCAGTTCCTCTACCTTTGGATACTTGTTCGGTCACGATTGAACGAGAAAAAAGACGGGCCTTTATTGGTCTGGGAACCAATATGGGCGATAAGGGACAACAGTTGGAGACGGCTGTATCTAGACTAGAAGAAAAGGGGCTTACGATTCTCCAAACCTCTTCTCAGATTGAGACAGCACCTTGGGGAGGGGTCGAGCAGGATAGCTTCCTCAACCAAGTCGTAGAGGTCGAAACTTGGTTTACGCCCCAAGACTTGATTGAGACCTTGCTAGGAATCGAACTAGAAATGGGTCGGGTCCGTGAGATCAAATGGGGACCACGGGTCATCGATTTGGATCTCCTTTATATGGAGGATTTGATCCTATATAGTCCAGATTTGATTCTCCCTCATCCGTATGTGGCAGAACGGGCATTTGTCCTAGAATCCTTAAATGAAATTGCTCCTTACTTTGTGGATCCTGTCCAAAGAAAACAGATCCGACAACTGTGGGAGGCTGTGAAAGAAACAAAAGGTAGTTGATCCAATGGTCAACTACTTTTTTTACCTTGACAGGTTAATTGAGCAGGAGTATACTATGCATAAATAGATTAGGAGTAGGAGGGCGTCATGAAATCTTATCTTGTAAAATGGTTGATCGCGATTGTCTTGGCTGTTTTTTTCCTTTGGTTGAGTTTGGAAACGGACTTACTGCCAAAAGAAGTGTATCCCCTTCTCCTTGTCCCGATACTGATTGTGGGCCTCTATCTTTTTAAGGAGAGGTAACTCTCCACCCAATTAAACTATGAAAAATCCCCTGGGTGCCAACTGTTTCAGGCACTCAGGGGATTTTTTGTATATGGAGCTAGGACCAACGGTCTAGCCTTGCTTTTCTTTATTTGCGGTACAAGCGATCGTATTGGTAAACTGGATCCATAGTCACATGGATGCCCAGTTTGCGAAGAACGTTCTTATCTTCGTCTGTCAACATGACTGTTGAATGGGCTTCGCTCCCTTTCAATCGACCCAATTCTTGCATGGCAAGATTTGCCTCTGGATGGTTCATGGCGGTAATAGCAAGGGCGATGAGGATTTCATTTGAGTGGAGGCGAGGGTTGCGACTGCCCAAGTGGTTGATCTTCAAGCCTTGGATTGGTTTGACATACTCTGGCTCAATCAATTTGGTTTCTTTATCAATATGGGCCAATTTCTTGATAGCATTGATGAGAACAGCTGCCGTTGGACCAAACAAGTCAGAAGTCTTACCTGTCACGGTTTCTCCGTTCGGCAATTTTAGTGCCAAGGCAGGTTCACCGGTTTCTTCCTCTTTTTGACGGGCAAGGACGGTGACTTGGCGGTCTTTTGGTGAAATGCCTAAGTCATTCATCAAGAGTTCGATTTTCTTAATAGCTCCGTTTCCGACACGCTCTGCTTTCACATCTAGAATGGTTTGGTAGTAACGGCGGATAATTTCTTGCTTAGAGGCTTCAATCGCTGCGTCATTGTCCACGATGGCAAAGCCGACCATGTTCACACCCATGTCTGTTGGGGAAGCGTAAGGAGATTCTCCGAGGATGCGTTCCAACATCCGCTTCAAGACAGGGAAGATTTCGATATCTCGGTTGTAGTTTACCGTTGTTTCGCCATAGGTTTGGAGGTGGAAGGGGTCAATCATATTGACATCGTCAAGGTCTGCAGTAGCAGCTTCATAGGCCAAATTCACTGGGTGGTGCAAAGGCAGGTTCCAAACTGGGAAGGTTTCAAATTTAGCATAACCAGATTTGATGCCATTCAATTGGTCATGGTACATATTGGACATACAAGTCGCCAATTTACCAGAACCAGGACCAGGAGCTGTCACGACAACGAGATTACGGCTGGTCTGAATGTAGTCATTTTTCCCCATTCCCTCAGGAGAGATGATGTGGTCCATATCCGTTGGGTAGCCCTTGATTGGGTAGTGGAGGTAAGAGGCGATGCCATTTTTTTCCAACTGCTTGCGGAAAAGGTCGGCAGCTGGTTGACCAGCATATTGAGTGATGACGACAGAGCCGACATAAATGCCCAATTCGTTGAATTTATCGATCAAGCGGAAGACCTCTTGGTCATAAGAGATTCCTAGGTCACCACGCGCTTTTGAATGCTCAATGTTATTGGCATTAATAGCAATCACAATCTCCACTTGGTCACGAAGTTCTTGGAGAAGCTTAATTTTGTTATCTGGTTCATAACCAGGAAGGACACGAGCTGCGTGGAAATCTTCCAACATCTTTCCTCCAAACTCTAGGTAGAGCTTGCCATCAAATTGGTTGATGCGCTCGAGGATGTGATCGCGTTGCAAATTCAAATACTTTTCGGAACTAAAAGCTTGTTTCTTCATTTAAACCTCCAATAAAGAAGCGAGGGTGATCTTTAGCGGTGCTCCGCCTTTCACATAGGGAAAGGGGAGTGCAAAAGAACACCCGTTGCAATATTCATTCAGTATTATATCAAAAAAACCCCAAAATGGGGGTTTAAAACAATTATTTTGGAAAAATATTAATAATTCTTAATTAAATCAACGGTTGAACGATCCAATTTTTGCACCAAAGCTTGAAGGAAGGCTTGGGCTTGAAGGAAGTCATCCATAGCGTAGAGGGTTTGGTGGGAGTGGATGTAGCGTGCGCAGACTCCGATGGTAGTAGATGGCACACCACCACTTCGTAAGTGGGCTACTCCAGCATCCGTTCCGCCTTTCCCACAGTAGTATTGGTACTTGATGCCGGCTTCTTCAGCGGTGGTGAGGAGGAAGTCCTTCATATTTGGCAACATGAGGTGACCTGGGTCAAAGAAACGAAGGAGGGTTCCTTCTCCGATAGCTCCTTGGCCTCCGTAGACATCTGCAGCGGGAGAACAGTCAACAGCCAGGAAGATTTCTGGATCAAACTTGGTCACAGAAGTCCCGGCACCGCGCAGTCCGACTTCTTCTTGGACAGTCGCTCCGACATAGAGTTCGTTTGCTAGGGCTTGTCCAGAAAGGGCTTGTGCCAATTCGCTGACCATCAAGACCCCATAACGGTTGTCCCAAGCTTTGGAGATGATGTTTTTCTGATTGGCTGTTAAGATTGCAGTGCTTTCAGGGACCAAGGTGTCGCCTGGACGGATCCCAAAGCTCTCGGCTTCTTCTTTGTTGGCAAAGCCACCATCAAAGACAATATCTCCGATTGCGGGAAGGGCAGGACCGTTTGTGCCCCGTGTCAAATGCGGAGGAACAGATCCAGAAATGACAGGGTAGGAATGACCATCGCGGGTCAAAAGGGTGAAACGTTGGCTGCTGACCACCATAGGGTTCCAACCACCGATTTCAACCACGCGGAAGGTGCCGTCTGCCTTGATCTCACTGACCATAAAGCCAACTTCATCCATATGGCCTGCGACCATGATGCGAGGAGCATCAGCCGCTTCTGAGTGGCGTACCCCAAAAATACTTCCCAAGCCGTCTGTGACCACTTCATCCACATGTGGAGTGATCTGTTTGCGTAGATAATCGCGAACAGGCGCTTCGTGGCCAGAGATGGCAGGAAGTTCTGTTACTTCTTTGATTTTAGAAAATAAATCAGTCATAAGTTACCTTCTTTCTGATTGTTATTTTATCACTTTTTTAGTCGAGATGGTAGTGGCAGTCGACGGGAATAGAAGTAGATCGTCATGATGGGGAGATCTATTCTCCTTCGTTGTCCCAGCTTGTATTTTGTGTTACAATATGAGGTATGAAAGCTAAAAAAATCATTTTATCCAGCCTTGTAGCAGCTAGTGCAAGTGCTCTTGCCCTTGTGGCCTATAAAATTGCCAAAGATCAAAAACGTCTGCGTACGCAAGAAGAGTTAGTCGCAGAAGTCCGTGAGCAGATGGAGAATATGGGAAAGATTGCAACCCTTTATGTGGAACTCTATGAATCAAGCGAAGAACGTCTGGTCGGAGGGCTCGTATTTGAGGATGAGCGCCACTATCGCTTTGTCTATGAAGAGGGCCTCCTTCAGTATGAAGAGGAAAAACTATGATCATACCACAGTCTTTAGAGGAATTAGCTAGCTACGTCGAGCAAGAAGGTAAGAAGGTTTTCTTCTTTTCAGCGGATTGGTGTGGTGATTGCCGGTATATCCAGCCTTTTTTGCCAGAGATTGAAGCGGAAAACCCTGAATTTACCTTTGTTTTGGTCGACCGCGACCAGTATCTAGACCTGGCTAAGCTTTGGGATATCTATGGCATTCCGAGTTTAGTAGTCCTATACAAGG
>NZ_CAJPOU010000038.1 GCF_905372335.1 Streptococcus sp. A12 | reverse complement strand
TCACTTGGTTTTGACTACTTCGATTCTTTTGTTGTTTTCTTGGACCATCTTCTTCGCGATCAAAATCTTCACGTTTTTTGTCTGGTCTAGCTTGCTTTTTACGACGTGTATCAACTGCTGCAGGACTTGGAGTCGCTACCGGAGTTGCCTTCGCTGCTTCTATCTTTGGTTGTGGAGCGACAACTTCAGTCGCAACTGCCTCTTCGCGCTTACGACGTTGTTGACGGTCTTGCTCTACCTTGGCTGCCTGGTTTTGCTTGTAACGTTCTTCACTACCACGTGCATATTCCGCATTTTGCTCTGCTTTTAATGCTGCTGCACGGGCTTTGAAATCAATCTTCGGAGCGCCATTTACAGGATTTGGACGTCCTTGACCGTTGCCAGCTTGGTCACGGCGACGATCATTCCCTTGGTTTCGGCGGTCATTTCCTTGATTTTTTCGCTCATTACGATTTTGGAAACGATCCCCATCCCGACGGTCGTTTTGTTGTTTCTTAGGTCGATTTCCTTGTTGTTGACGACGTTCCGCCTGCTCTTTCGCACGGGCTTCACGTTCTGCCTTGAAATTACGACTCTTTGGCTTCACAACAGGTGCTGCCACTGTTTCCCTTGTCTTTTCTGGTTGGTTTGCAACAGGTTTTTTTACAACCGGTGCAACTTTTACTTGTTTTTCTTCCGTCACTTTAGGAGTTTGGGGCGCCTTTGATGCAAAACTATTGACCAAACGCTCAACCGCTTCACCTTCGATACTAGAAGCGTGACTCTTTACCTCCAACCCTAATTCTTTCGCCCGTGTGACGACTTCTTTACTTTCCTTGCCTAGTTCTTTGGCAATCTCATACAATCTTTTCTTAGACAATTGCTGTCCTCCTCTTCTATTCCATAAGAGACCTCATTTTCTTTGAAAATCCAGCATCTGTCACGGCCGCTACCTTTCGTGAGCGACCAATGGCAGTACTTAATTCTAGTGTTGAAAACACGGTTAATACCGGAACGCCATAATAGTGGCATTTATCTGTGATTTTTTTGGTAAGATTGGGAGCTGCATCATCTGCTAGAAAGACCAAACGAGCCTTTCCTTCTTGAACAGACTTGATGACCAACTCTTCTCCAGAGATGATTTTCCCTGCTCGTTGAGCCAATCCCAATAAATTAATGACTTTTTGCTTATTCAAGGCCTAACTCTCTTCTTTTCACCTTGTGATCCACATAAGCAATCAATTCGTCGTAGAAAGCTTCATCCACTTCCATGCTAAAGCTGCGATTGAAGACTTTCTTCTTCTTGGCTTGAAGTGCTTCCTCGTTATCGAGCTTGATATAAGCACCACGACCATTTGCTTTCCCAGTTGGATCGATAAAAACTTGACCTTCTTTATTTTTTACGATTCGCAAGAGATCTCGTTTATCGATGACCTCATTTGAAACGACAGACTTGCGTAAAGGGATTTTTCTAGTCTTTACCATGATTTCCTCCCTATTCGTCTACAGAATTCAAATCACTTTCTACTTCTTCAAAAGCAGGTTCTTGACTTGCTTCCATTTCTTCGTACTCACTAGCTGATTTGATATCAATCCGGTAGCCTGTCAAGTGAGCCGCCAAGCGCACGTTTTGACCACGACGACCGATCGCAAGAGATAGCTTGCTATCTGGTACTACCACAAGGGCATGCTTGCTGTCTTCTTCATCAAAGATGACTTGATCGACCTCAGCAGGCGCAATGGCATTGTAGATAAATTCTGCTGGATCTGGAACCCACTCAATGACATCAATATTTTCTTCTGTTGGGATCATACGATCCAATTTCTGATCATAACGTGCTGGGTGGAACTTGCTAGTAATCTTTTTGATGTTCGATCCACCACGACCAACGATGGTTCCAATCGCATCTACGTTTGGATTATGGCTACGAACAGCCACCTTGGTCCGGTCTCCAGCTTCACGTGCCACGCTCATGATTTCAACGGTTCCATCATAGACTTCAGGGATTTCTTGTTCCATCAAACGTTTGATCATTTCTGGATGGCTACGACTTACGAAAACGTTGACCCCACGAGGATTGTCTTCTACTTTGTAGACAAAGACTTCGATGCGATCATGAGATTGGAAGACTTCACCCGGGATTTGGTCTTGTTTAGACAATTGAGCTTCGATAGACCCTAAATTTACATAGATAAAGCGATTATCAAAACGCTCAACCGTTCCACTCATAATTTCATTTTCATGTTCTTTATAAGTGTTATAGGTAATCGCACGAGTTTGCTTGCGCATTTTTTCCATGATGGTTTGTTTGGCAGATTGGGCTGCGACACGGCCAAACTCAGCAGGTGCTTCTTCAAATTTGATTTTGTCTCCCAATTCATAGGCAGAGCTAATCGCAAGAGCATCTTTCAAGCTAATTTCTAACCGGCTATCAAATACTTCATCCACTACTTCACGAACAGTATAAACGCGGAAGTCACCAGTCTTTTCATTAAATTCGATAGCGGCACTCTCAGCTTGACCATACCGTCTCCGATAAGCCGAACGCAATGATTCTGTGACAGCTTCAATGATATCTTCTTTTTTGATTCCTTTGTCTTCTTCCAAGATGCGAAAAGCATCTAGCATTTCTTTACTCATTCTTTTCTTGCTCTTAGGCTACTAAGAGCCTTCCTTTCTTTTCTGCTATAATTTGACAGCTAGTCTTGCTTTTGAGACAAGACTATAGGGGATTTCAATGGTTTTCTTTCTGGTTTTGTCTATGTATTCCATGGTCAATTGGTCATCTTCGAACTTAAGGAGTGTTCCTTCAATGACCTTTTGTTTGTCAACTGCCTTGTACAAGCTGACATGGATATATTGACCCAGAGCTTTTTCCACTGCATCTTTGGTTTTTAAGGGACGCTCCAAACCAGGACTCGTCACTTCTAGGAAGTACTGTTCTGGGAATGGATCTGGTTGAATCTGATCCAACAGAGGACTAATCACTTCTGTTAAATCTGCTGTATCATTCAGGGTAATACCACCTGGCTTATCAACAAAGATACTTAGAACATAATCTCCTCCCATCTTTCCATATTCCACATCCACCAATTCAAATGGAGCTTGGATGGCTGGTTGAAGAATTTCGGTTACTAATTCAACAATTGTTGCGATAGGACAACACCTCCTCACAGACAAGAGGCGAAGATATGTCTTCGCCTCTCCTTTTCTATTCGTTTTAAATATTCTAGCACAAGTTCCGTCGAAATGCAAGGATTTCGCCTTCCTCATTCATCCAGCTTTTATCCAAAAGAAAAACGCCTTCTTTTCAGGAGACGTTGATCCCTAACTAGACTTTAAAATTGTGCTTCAACCCGATAAATGACCTGACCCTTACTTGAGAATTTCTTTTCATATTCGGTCATGACATTTCCCTCAAAATCACTAGCATGAAGATCTAGCCAGACACCCTTCAAGGTCATTCCATACTGAGAAAAACTCACCAAACTGTATTCAAAGAGTCCTCGATTGTCCGTCTTGAAATGAATCTCCCCATGCTCTGGCAAAATCTGTTTGAAGGTATCTAAGAAGCTCTTGTAGGTTAGACGACGTTTTTCATGGCGTTTCTTCGGCCAAGGATCCGAAAAATTGAGATACAATTGATCAATCTCACCGTCTTCAAAGTAATTGGTCAAGCTATCTCCGTCCACCCAAAGCAACTTGATATTGGGAACGTCAGCTTCCAACACCTTATCCAAAGCGTAGCTTAATACTGATTTTTGAATATCAATCCCGATATAGTTAATGTCTGGATTTTGTTTGGCCATTCCAGTGATAAAGGCTCCTTTACCACTTCCCACTTCAATATGAATAGGATGGTCATTCCCAAAAATCTCATGCCACTTCCCTTTGGCTTCTTCTGGCTTCAAAATGACATATTGCGGATTGGCTTCTAATAATTCGGTTGCACCTTTACGGTTTCTAACTCTCATGCTTCCTTCCCATATTTTGACCGGAAATTACGCAAAGCATAAATTTCCCGGTTCACATTCTCTAAATCATTGTTTTCATAGTATTTTACAATCTGACAAAGGAAAGAATATTGACCAAACCAGTACAATTTACCAAATACAGTTTCATTGTACTTATAGCCGTAATAGACCAACCAATCCTGCCACTGGGAATCTGGAATGTAGTGACTTAAAACATGAGCCACATCCATCATCCGATCTGTTAAGCGGACAGAATCCCAATCTACCAAGTAGATAAATCCACTGTCCGTTTCAATCCAGTTACTGTGACGGACATCTCCGTGAACAATGGTTGCATAATCTTCTCGAAAAGCTGGAACAGTCTGTCGTAAATTCTTTAATACAGATTGCAAATAATTGTTTTGACGCAAAGCAATTGGCAACTGACCGCTCAAGGAATTCAATAAATCCAATGGCGATTCAGCTGTGTAGCCCAACTTTCTCAATTGCGTCATCAAGGGGCGTGAGCGGTGCAAACGAGTCAGGATATGAACCACTTGCTTTTTCCCCATCCCATTTGGAGTTAAAATTTCTCCATTTAACCATTCTTGTGCGCTCATCACATTTCCGTCAGGTAAGCGTCGGCTCCATAAGAGTTGTGGAGCAATTTGTTCTTTAGCTAACCCTGCTAATATTGGAGTCGTATTCATTTTGACAAATACTTTCCCCCCATCTGGATAAGTCCCCATAAAGGCTTTTCCGCTTTTACCAGCAATTGGGGTTAACGTTAGCTCTTTTTCGTTCGAGTCCATCTCTTCCTCCGTAAAAAGTTTCCCATCTATTTTACTAATTTTAAAGCGTTTCGTCAACTAATCGTCTCACCTTGAAAGGTGCATAACCATAGGCTAAAAAGCCTGTGAAAGCTAGCAAGGCCAGGACGAGAAGTTTGTCTTCAAAGACCAGTAATCCCAGTCCTCCCTCGACAAGAACCACAAACAAAGTCACCGATTGAACTGTTTGAAGAAGCCCTCGTGTTTTAGCACTGATTTCCAAGGGGAAGAGTCGCGTTAAATATTGATAGTCAAAGGCCTTGTAGAGTCCGAGCAATTGAAAAACAAGTAAATAATTCAAGAGCCCCGCGACGGCTACTGCTACTAGCGTTTGCGGGATGAAGACAAAGACAGCGATTGCTAGTCCTAATAGACGCAGGCTCATGGAAAACAGATCTCCATTTCTGAGATAAGAACGGAGATACAGATTGTTCCAGGTCTTAGCACTGACTTTCGGAACCATACTTGTTAGTCTGTCTAAGTAGGCCCGCCGTTTCACGCTGTTGGTCATTCCTTTTACTGTGGTAAAAAGGGAGAAAAATCTTAGAATACTTTGCTTTCTCTGGTTTTCTAGCTCTACGATTCGTTTCCAATCAAGACCCGCCTGGTTATAGAATCTTTTCCCCTTCCCTTGAAAAATAAGAACCTTCAACAAAAAGAGAACAACCAAGTAAACCACCACAATGGTCAAAGACAGTCCTAAAGCCAAAGCCAATGGAACAAACAGGACAAGCACAAAGGTTTGTACAATTCCCCAGAAAATAGTCGATCGTAAGGTCTGTTGGTTCAAATAGCCTTTCAATTCCTCTTCTTTTACCAGGAGGAAAATCATGTCCGGCTTCTCACAAAAGGTTGAGATGGAACCAACTGGAAGCAGAAGTAAAGGAGCTAGGGCAAGTACAAGGAGGAGAAGGCTCTTATCTTCTGGTAGGGAACGCAAAAACTGACTGTACTGAACCGCTAAAAAGCCTAGAAAAATCAGGAGAAAGAGGACAAAGTGATCATTAAACACATAGCGAGAATATTTTAAGCACTGATTGCGAAAGGTCGTCTTCCTCTTTTGTAAAACTTCAATCATCGGTCCGCCTCTTTTGTTAGTGCAAGGTAGATTTCATTCAAATCGGCATCTGCCATTCCAAATTCTGTCCGCAAATCCTCTAAAGTCCCCTGAGCACGGACCTGTCCCTTATGGAGGATGACAAAGGCATCACACATTTTTTCAGCAGAATCCAGCACATGGGTACTCATTAAAATAGATTTCC
This sequence comes from Streptococcus sp. A12, assembly GCF_905372335.1. Taxonomy (GTDB): domain Bacteria; phylum Bacillota; class Bacilli; order Lactobacillales; family Streptococcaceae; genus Streptococcus. Next base: position 6,773 of record NZ_CAJPOU010000038.1, on the reverse strand, counting down.
CCTTCTCTTTTTCCACCTTCAATAATTGAATTAAATCTGAGATCGCAACTGGATCCAAACCTAAGAAAGGCTCGTCGACAATAAACAAACTTGGATCAACAGCAAAGGCACAAACAATCATGACCTTTTGTTTCATCCCCTTAGAAAAATGGACAGGAAACCAATCTAATTTTTCCTCTAGTCGAAATTGCTTCAAGAGAGGAGTCACACACGCAAAAACTGCTTCCTGATCCAAGTCATAGGCCATCGCCACTGTCTCAATATGCTCACGCAGGGTTAACTCCTCATAAAGACTCGGTGTTTCAGGAATATAACCAATTTTTTGGCGATAAGCACTTGGAGAAGTAGCTAAAGTCAAACCGTCGATCCGGATTTCGCCAGCATAGGGACGCAATAGACCTATAATTTCATTAATGGTCGTTGATTTCCCTGCTCCATTCAAGCCGATCAATCCAATCAATTGACCATCACCGACCTCAAAACTAACATCTTTTAAGACAGGGATATTGACATAGCCTCCTGTCAGGTTTTTTATTTCTAACATATTTTCTTAGCTTTCTGGTATAATGTTCTTATATTATAACAAAATCTAGCGAAATTGAGGTACATTTATGGTTTCGGATTGTATTTTTTGTAAGATTGTTGCCGGAGAAATTCCTGCTTCTAAGGTCTACGAAGATGACCATTTTCTTGCTTTTTTAGATATCTCTCAGGTCACTCCAGGCCATACCCTTGTGATTCCAAAAAAACATGCCCGTAATCTGTTGGAAATGACACCAGATGAAACTGCTGATCTTTTTAACATCGTTTCAAGAGTCACCAAAAAAGTGGAAAGTGCTACACAGCCTCAAGGAATGAATATCATTAGTAACATGGAAGAAATCGCAGGACAGTCTGTCTTCCACACCCACGTCCATATTCTTCCACGCTACTCTCAAGAGGACGACCTAAAAATTGATTTCATTGCCCACGAACCTAATTTTGACCATCTTGCCAAATTAGCCAAGGAAATTTCAAACCATTAAAAAGGAGCTTACTATGAAATTAAGAGATTTATTTTGGTTCGCGACTGGAGCAACTATTAGCTATCAACTTGTTAAACATCGTGAACCACTGAAAAATGAATTCAACGAAACCAAACAACTAACGGATGGAATCCAATCAAATGTTTCAAAAATCAAAAAGAATATTGAAATCATCCAAGAGCAACGAGTCCTTTTAAACCAATTACTGGAAGACTTTTCCTATAAAACAAGGATCTTCTCTCAGCAAGCCAACGCTTCTGTAGAACAAATCCAAACTATTTGGTCTGAGAAATCTAATACGAACGACTAACCAAAAAAGGTTTTGAGATAGCTATCTCAAAACCTTTTTATTTTTTAATTTAGTTTCCTCCAACACCAGCTACAGTTGTATCCGTATAAGGAGGCACTATCGGTTGGTATGGTGTCACCGCTTCTGAACTTACAGAAGTTTCCGGAGCATAGGAAGGATCGTAATAGCCTCCACCAGTATTCTGACTCGACTCTACTGGACTTTCGCCACTTTCTGACGAATCAGTACCCCTAGCTTCATCGCTATCCAATAGAACAGCACTTGTTTCGAGCTTTCTTACAGGCGATAATCCAAGACTTTTTCGCAGGATATTCTGCATCTTCAACAGGTGTTCTGAAGTAACAATTTGGTAACTTCCGCCATCCGCTAGGGTGGCATCTTCACCTTTCAACTGTTCCATACGGATGTTCTTCAAGGCATCTCGATAGCCCATCAAGTGCATCAAGCTATTCGTATCCAAGGAGATATTGGTCTGCATATTATCACTAACCGCTTTAATAATTCCTTGATAGTTGCTCAGACCATCCAAAGTCAATACTTTCTTGATGATCTTTTCAATGACTTCTCGTTGGCGTTTTTGACGACCATAGTCTCCTTCAGGATCTTGATAACGCATCCTTGAATACACCAATGCTTGTTCTCCATCAATCTCTTGACGACCAGGTGGAATTTTTGCTGTGTATTCCGGTTCATTTTCTTCGATTGAAATATCAAAATCAAATGGATTGTTTACTGTGATGCCACCAACCTTATCAACCAGTTGAACAAGACCTTTCATATTGATCATCGCATAACGGTCGATATGAATATTCATCAAATCTTGGATGGTTTTAATGGCCAATTCTGCTCCACCTTGAGCATAAGCCGCATTTAGCTTAGCTTGGACAGTTTCTCCATCTTGCGTAATATTGGTCAAGATATCCCGTTCCAAACTCATAATCGTTGTTTCACGCGTCTGTGGATTCACTGTCACGAGAATCATGGTATCACTGTTTCCTACCCACTGATCCTCTCGTGAGCCTGATCCAGTATCGACCCCCATGAGCAAAATGGTCATTGGTTTGTTTTCTGCGATGACATTGTTTTCATCGCCAATCCCTTTATAAGTCTTACTCAACGTGTTTGTTGACTGATTGAGGATGGTCAGCCCATAGGCTCCAATCCCTATTGTCGTTACAGCTAACAAACTAAAAAACATTAATAGAATTTTTTTAATCATTAATTCTGTCCATCTATCAGTTTGCCCATTAGGTAAACATCCAGATATTCCCCTTCCTTGTATACGCCTCTCTTGCGGAGACCTTCAATTTCAAATCCTAGCGTTTGGTAGAGATGGATGGCCCGTTCATTTCGAACTTGGACACTGAGGTCTAACTTCCGAAGGAGGTTGGTACCTTCTGCCCATGAGATTCCTTCTTCTAGAAGAATACGACCCAAGCCTTTATTCCAATAGGCCTTCCGAACAACGATAAAGATATCTCCAATATGGCGCAAGGCTCTGTTTTGGTCCGCTGCAATATTTAAGACACCTACCAGATCCTCACCCAAGTATAATAAGAGACATAATTGATTGTCTGTTTGTGCTTGTTTTTCAGCAAAGATTTCTAACTCTTGCTTGGTCATCCCAAGCCCTTCTGGAGCCAAGGTCATAAAATCCGATTCAGTCGCTACAGCTTTAAAAAAGTCGAGTAAACACTCTGCATCCGAAGCCTCAGCCTCTTTCAAAAAGAGATCCAATATCTGTTCCATCTTCAAGCTCCTACAGAAGTTAGAAATGAGTCCTTTAATTGTTCTGCACGTTCACCGACAGCTGACAAGCGTATCTCACGTCCATCACCGTCCTTAAGCAGTTCAACCTTTAAATATCCAGCAGGAAGACTGGTATCTAGCAATTCTCCCCACTCAATGACGGTCACCCCTTCACCAAATAAAAAGTCATCCAAATCAATCGAATCTGGATCGTCTCCAATACGATAGACATCCAGGTGATACAAGGGCAAACGGCCTTCATATTCTCTCACGATAGTATAAGTAGGACTTTTGATCATCTGGCGAATGCCCATCCCTTGAGCAAGGCCTTTTGTAAAGGTTGTTTTCCCTGCCCCCAGATCTCCCGCCAGAATCACGACATCCTGTTTTTCTAATCGTTGACCCAACTGTTTTCCAAGGGCAATCAACTCTTGTTCATTTTGACTTTTCATTTCTCTATTATACCAAAAATAATTGATTCTTGCCCACCTTTTTAGTCGATCAACCTTCTGCCTCACCTAAGACAATCAAAAAAAGCTTGGGCTATTTGTCCAAGCTTTCCTCTATGTTCATTCTAATGCAAGGCCATACTGATAAAGTTCAAGATAAACAAGGCATCTAAAATCCAAATCATACTGTGAACTTCTTTGGCTTCACCTTTGACCAATTTGGTTACTGTATAGGTAATAAAACCTGCTGCAATCCCATTTGTGATGGAATAGCTGAATCCCATAAAGATAGAGGTGAAGAAAGCTGGTACAGCTTCTGCCATATCATCCCAATGGATGTTTTTCAAGCTACTCAACATCATGATCCCAACGATGATCAAAATCGGTGCTGTCGCTGCAGTTGGCACGATAGCAAGAAGGGGACTAAAGATACTTGACACTGCAAAACAGAGGGCTACTACAAGGGCTGTCAGACCAGTCCGTCCACCAGCTCCGATACCCGCAGCTGACTCAACATAAGTCGTCACATTTGAAGTACCTGCAATGGCACCAACAGATGTCGCTACAAGGTCTGAATAAAGGGCTTTATCCAATTTAGCGGATTGGTGATTTTCACCATTTGTGGCAACAATACCAACTTTTTCACCAGTTCCAATCAAGGTACCAATCGTATCAAAGATATCTGTCAATGAGAAAGCGAGGATAGCCATCAAGGTTTCAGGAAGACGAGAAGTATTGGTAATCAAGGAACCTAATCCTTCTGAACCAAGTGCAGCACCAAAAATTTTCCCAAGATCATTGACGGCTGCTCCAAGATGGGTACTACCAAAGTCGATCGTTGAAAGATCAACAATGCCAAACACAATAGCGAGGATTGTTGTCGTAAGGATAGAAAGGATAATTCCTCCTTTAATGCCCTTGATGACAAAGAAAACAGTAATGGCTAAGCCAGCTAAGGCAAGAAGGACTGCCGGACTATTGAAACTAACAAGTCCTGGGACCGCTGCAGAATTTGCTGTAATCGCTGCATTCGCTTTATCAGCTCCTTCTCCTGCCACCGTATAGGTATGCGGATCAATTGAAAACTTCAACAAGCCAGCATTTTTAATTCCGACATAGGCTAAGAAAATTCCGATACCAGCTGAAATAGCTGAACGCAAAGCATTTGGAATTGACTCAATAATCATTTTCCGAACATTAGTTAATGTGATAACCAAGGAAATCAATCCGCAAATAAAGACCATTCCCAAGGCTTCTTTCCAAGAATAGCCCATCCCAAATACCACTGTAAAGGTAAAGAAGGCATTCAAGCCCATTCCAGGTGCTTGGGCATAAGGCAGGTTCGCGTAGAAAGCCATCATAAGAGTCCCAACGACTGACCCAATAATGGTTGCCAGAAATACTCCTTGAGCAGGCATTCCTGTTTGGGAGAGCATTTGAGGGTTTACAAATAAGATATAAGACATGGCAAAGAAGGTCGTTAAACCAGCTAATACCTCTGTACGAACCGTCGTTCCGTGTTCAGATAGTTTGAAAAACTTATCCATTTTTCCAATAAACTCCTTAAAAAAAATAAATCTGCTCGCGACTCAATCACGAACAATACAAATATTTTATCAAATATCATTCACTTTTACAAGAGATTCATCTGGATAATCTTTTGTGCCACATCATTTACTATTCGAAAAACTGAAATTTTCCTGTTTATCTGGTATAATGGTAGCATTCTTCTTAAAATATAGCACATCTATACTCCTCATTTAGAGTAAGAAAAACCATACAAATGAAAGGAATCTTCCTATGAATAAAAAACTAATCGCTGTCGATTTAGATGGCACCTTATTAAATTCTGAGAGCAAATTATCGCCTTATACGATTGAAACCATCCAGAAAGTCAGTGAACAAGGTCACCGGGTCATTATTACAACTGGGCGTCCCTATCGAATGGCAGATCACATCTATAAGGAATTGGGATTGGAAAGTCCCATGATTAACTTTAACGGCGCTCTCACTCATATTCCAAATAAAAAATGGTCAAAAGAACTATCCATGACCCTTGATAAAAAATACCTCCTAGATATGGTCGAGAGAGAAAATGACATCCAGGCGGACTTTATCGCTGGAGAGTATCGCAATAAGTTCTATGTCACCCACACTTACCACCATACTATTGATCCCTCCTTATTTGGGGTTTCTAAAATCTCCTCCAAAACAAAATTCGAAGCTCGTAAAGTTACCGAAAACCCAAACGCCATCCTCTTTCAAACACGCGCTGAAGATAAGTATGCTTTAGCCGAAGAAATGCGTGATTACTACCATCACGAGCTAGAAATCAATAGCTGGGGTGGTCCCCTCAACATTCTGGAATGTGCTCCAAAAGGCGTCAATAAGGCCTTTGCCCTCAACTATCTCCTCGAGACTTACGGACTTGATCGGAAAAACCTTATCGCCTTTGGAGACGAACAAAATGATACAGACATGTTGGCTTTCGCAGGAACTGGTTATGCAATGAAAAACGCCAATCCTGTTCTCCTCCCCTATGCCGATAAACAAACCGAGTATACAAATGATCAGGACGGCGTTGCTCGTCAACTAGAAAAACTCTTCCTATAAATAAAGAGAATTGCTTGAATCACCTTTTACAAGAAAGGATTCAAGCTTTTTGTTTTCTCAAACATACGGAACCTTATAGAGACTTTTTCTGAAAACAATTTAACTGGTTAAGTTTATTTTCAGAAAATTTTCTATGTGAATGCTTGCTAACTGATAAAGTTTGTGATGAAATTAACATAGCAAAAATAAAAAAGGAGCCTAGCTCGTTTCATACGATAATGATTCAAGTGATGTTACTTCTCGTTTTATTACCGTCTCTAATTCAACTAAGCTCTTGAGGAGGAAAACTATGAAAGCTGTTGTTGTAAATCCAGAAGGTACCGGTGTTGAAATCGTTGCAAACAAGGAGATGCGCCCATTAGAAACAGGGGAAGCTCTTGTTCAAATCGAATACTGTGGTGTCTGCCACACGGACTTGCACGTTGCTCACGGAGACTTCGGTAAAGTTCCAGGCCGTGTTCTTGGACACGAAGGAATCGGGATTGTTAAAGAACTTGCTCCAGATGTGACAAGTTTAAAAGTTGGTGACCGTGTCAGTGTTGCTTGGTTCTTCGAAGGATGTGGTACTTGTGAATACTGTACAACTGGTCGCGAAACCCTTTGCCGTACTGTAAAAAATGCTGGTTA
>NZ_CAJPOU010000037.1 GCF_905372335.1 Streptococcus sp. A12 | reverse complement strand
ACTCAAAATTAAAAAGCTAGAGGTCCATAATTGGAAATCTCTAGCTTTTTTGTGGCTGAGAACAATGTTGTCCCAGACTATTTTTTACAGTGACTATTCGTTTTCTTCTTTTTTCTTAAGACCAAAGAAGGCTAGGATGGATGTCAACAGAGCGAGCATATAGATAGCAGGAGAGTCGGCTGTTCCTGTTTCTGGTAGGCTTGCAGCTGCTGGTTTAAATGTTTTTGCTGAGGTGAAGGACAGGTGATGGTTGTTGGCTTTGATCTGTGTATCGTCCTTAGCAGATGTAAAAGTATTCTTTGTTTGGCTAGCTAGTTGATTAGGAGAATTCGTACCAACTAGAGCTGGAATATATGTTTGATCCATTTTACCGGTAGATGGGATAACTGGTTGGTTATTGCTTCCTGGGTAGGACTTTGGATTAGCAGGATCTGTTCCTTGTTTGATTTCCTCAATATCTGCCACACCATCTCCATCTGTATCTTTGCTAGCAGAAATAGAAATGGTACGAGAATTTGGATTGATGGTTGCATAGGCTGTGAGATCTGCCTTAGCAAGGTAATCTGCAAAGGCAACGTCCATGGAAGGACCTTCCTCACGAGCTCCACCTAACATGGTGTAGCCATCCCCACCTGCTGCTAAGAAGTCATTAGTAGTCAAGTAATAATCTTTAGCAAGGTTGAGCGGTTCATATTGACCAGTTTCTGGGTTTTTAATTTCGATATAGAGGACGCGTTTTTCAGCTGGTAGGGTTGTATCGTAATAAACTTTTGCTCCAGAGACTTGGAGGAAGCCACCGCTTGGTTCAAGAAGGGGTTGACCGTTTTCGTCAAGAACGGTTTTGCCATCTTTTTCTTGTAAAATGGATCCAAGAGATTTAGCAAACATATCAGCAATATTCTGACCAGTTACTTTAATTTGAGAGATGGTATTCCCAAATGGAAGAACAGCAATGACGCTTCCTTTGGTGATTGGCTTGTCTTTGGCGATGGTTTCGCGTAAGCCGCCACCGTTGGTTACAGCAAGGTCTGTCTTATGGCTAAAACCAGTTTGACCATATTCGTAGAGGGCATCTGCCACGACATTTCCTAGGTTGGTTTCACGGACACGGACATTTTCCCGTTGACCGTTTAGTTCTACCGGACTATTGTCACGAACGATTTTTGCATTCTCAGCATCGTATTGTTCCTTGATCTTTTGGACCATGGCAGCTACTTTGGCATTTGGCACGACATTTTTTGTTGAAGCTGCTGAAATTTGTTGAGGGTTTCCAAGCAATTGGTTAGCCTGGTAGGTGATTTTACCGATATTGTTCAGGTAGCTACCGGTTTGGTTATAGGTCACGTTTTCTCCGTATGTAGTTGATTGAACAGTATGGGAATGCCCATCAATAACGGTGACACGTTTTCCTTTCAGTTTTGAGTTTTTAGAAAGTTCTTCAGCTAAGGTAGATCCTCGCCATTCGATTGGTGTAGTAGTATCTACTCCCAAGTGAGCAAGGACAACATAGTTTTTATAAGTCTTGCCTTCAGCAGTCGCGCGTGCCTCAATTTCATCGATGACCTTGTTTACTTCTGAAATAGGATCTGTAAAGGTTACACCTTGGACATTCTTAGGGTGAGTTTTAGTGGCTGTTTCAGGCGTTGTCACCCCGATGACGACAAACTCATCCCCAACGACATTCTTATCTTTATCGACGATGGTGGAAGCCTCAAATAAGCGAGCACCGTTGATGTAGGTGTTGGAGCTGAGAAGTGGGAAGTTCAAGATTTCTTTGTATTTCTTAGCCTCATCCAAACCAAAATCGAACTCATGGTTTCCGACTGCCATAGCATCGTAGCCAATTTCGTTCAAAATTTTAGCTCGTTCTTCCCCTTTTGAACTATTTGAAATCGGTAGTCCTTGGAAGGCATCTCCAGCATCTACGACTAAAGTAGATGGATTTTTCGCACGTTCTTCATCGATGACTGCGGCTAATTTAGCATCACCAATCACACCCTTTTCTTCGACGATCCGACCATGGACATCGTTGGTATGAAGGATATTTGCTTCAGGCAAGTCAGCTGAGCTCTCTGTAGCGCCTTCTGAAGTAGCTGTATTAGCTTCTGTTGAAGCAGGAGTAGCAGCATCTGTAGCATTTGTGGAAGCAGCAGCTACTTCAAGGTTAGTTTCTGGAGCTGTTTGCTCATCTGCAGCTACCTGAGAAGCTAGGAAGGCAGGAGCAAGCAATAAGATCGGCAAAAGAAGTTTCTTCTTTTTCATAAACGGTCCTCATTTCTATTTTATTGCATACTAAATATTATAGCTAAAAAGGAAAGAAAAGGAAAACGTTTTCTGATAGTTGGGCAAATAATCTTGTGAGAGCGTTGAGGTTCCAGCTAGTTGCTCTTATCCATAAAAAAAGAAAACTTTCGTTTTCTCATTTTCTTATTCTGTTATGGGTTGGTTCCAAGTGGTAAAGTCAGTCACACTTAACACGACTGTCGCGATTTCGATCGGCTCTTCTTTTGCACCAGTTGACAACCATTTTGTGATTACGGCTTCAATCGTAGCTGCAAAAATCTCAACAGCATACTTATAAGGAACTTGGAATTTATTAACCAAGTGGTCTTTGGCGTGTGGAGTATCGTCAAGAAGTTGCAGGGTGAAATTTTTCATTAGAAAATGAAATTCTTGGTAATCCATCTGCATCAAGGCATAGATAAAGTCATAATTATCTTGAATATATTGAAGTGAGGCAAGAAAATTTGCTCGATTGACGGTGCTTGTAGCGAAAAGTTCTCCCAACTCGCCTAAGAGTTCAGATTTAAGCTGGTTGAACATATCTTGTTTGTCTACATAATGGAGGTAGAAGGTACCTCGATTAATGCCGGCTTCCTTTGTTAGTTGGCTAATGGTAAGACTTTCAAGTGATTGTTCAAGAAGCAGGCGTGATAGGGCGCTTCGGATAGCATTTTTAGAATTCGTTTTTCTCTTTTTTCGGGTCATAGTTCCTCCTTTGTCATGTAGTTTGGTATAAATGTTGTTCACTAATCATCATATTATACAGAAATCAAATTTATTCATCAACAGAATAAAATTTTAGTATCATTCTATAAGTCTAAATGGCTTGAAATCAGGTCTTATTCTTATACTGTGAAAGCCATTTTGGAAGGATTATAAAATTTTTTCCCAGATCCACTTTCAAAGGGGCTATTATATAAAAATGAAAGAAAAACTTGAAATATCAGTTATTTAAACGCAAATAATCATTAATACTTATTTGTTATTATATCACAAACTAAGGAGAGGAGGGCAGATGATGCTTGGAGATTTCTATATCAGGAACTAGATAAGACCAAGCTTTTTCCTTGTCTATTTTTGCATAGAAAAGTATTAGTTTCTTGGATGGCTTTATTCATAAAATAGAGGAAATACATCCCTCACAAATTTCTTGTTTTTTAGTCATTTTAAGAGATTGATTATCCTTGGTCTTCCGGTAAAAAAGGACTATAATAAAGATAGGAACATGTGTTTAAGTGGGAGAAAAGATATGGCTTATATTGAGATGAAACATAGTTATAAACGCTATCCGTCAGGAGAAACTGACATCATTGCCAATAAAGATGTTACTTTTGAAATTGATAAAGGCGAATTGGTCATTATTTTGGGGGCATCAGGCGCAGGAAAATCAACAGTTCTCAATATTTTGGGAGGTATGGATAGCAATGATGAAGGGGAGGTACTAGTGGATGGGAAAGCCATCTCAAGCTTCTCCTCGCACCAACGAACGGATTATCGCAGAAATGATGTTGGTTTTGTCTTTCAGTTTTATAATCTCATCCCTAATTTGACAGCCAAGGAAAATGTTGAGCTGGCTTCTGAAATTGTTTCTGATGCCTTAGACCCTGAACAAGTCTTGAGAGAGGTTGGATTGGGTGAGCGTTTGAACAACTTCCCAGCCCAGCTATCTGGTGGGGAACAACAACGGGTAGCCATTGCGCGCGCAGTGGCGAAGAACCCTAAGATTCTCCTTTGTGATGAACCAACAGGGGCTTTAGACTACCAAACCGGTAAACAGGTTTTAAAGATTCTTCAGGACATGTCTCGTAAAAAAGGGGCAACAGTGATTATCGTCACCCATAATGCTTCTTTAGCGCCAATAGCCGATCGTGTCATTCAGATGCATGATGCCCAAGTAAAATCGGTGACCATCCATAACACTCCACTAGATATCGATAGCCTAGAGTATTAGGGAGGTTGTTCATGAAGCGAAAAGTATATTGGAAAAATCTATGTCATTCCTTTACCAGTTCCAAAGGGCGCTTTTTGTCCATTTTAACGCTGATGCTGCTGGGTAGCTTAGCCCTGGTCGGTTTAAAAGTAACGACTCCAAATATGCATCGGACTGCCCAGCGCTTTATAGACCAACAAGAAATGTTGGACCTAGCTGTCTTGGGAAATCTTGGTTTGGATAAGACTGACCAAGAAGAGCTACAAGGATTGACGGGGGCCAGCTTGGAGTTTTCCTACCTGACAGATGTGACGCTTGACGGAAAGGACGAAGCTGTTCGACTTTTTTCCATTCCAGAAACCATCTCACGCTTTCAGCTGACTTCAGGACGGCTTCCGCAGAAGGAAGATGAGGTCGCTCTAGCAGCGTTTTGGAAAGATCGTTACCAGATTGGGGATCAGCTAAGGATACATGAAAAAGCTGGAAGTCCATCTGTTTTAAAGACAAAAAACTATCGAATTGTTGGCTTTGTAAAGTCTGCTGAGATGTGGTCCGAAAAAGACTTGGGCCAAGCTACGAGTGGGAGTGGTTCCTTGGATGCCTATGGTGTCCTCTCAAAAGAAGCCTTTACTAGTCCTGTTTATAGCCTTGCTCGGATTCGGTTTGATGATTTGAGGGGGTTCAATCCATTCTCAACCAGCTATCAAGATCGTCTGGCCTCCCATCAAAAGGACCTGGAAGAACTCTTAGCTGGAAATGGTCAGGAGCGCTATCGAAAGTTGCAGGCTGATGGGAAACAAAAGGTCCAAAAAGGGCAAGAAGAACTTGATGCTGCCAACAAACAGTTAGCAGATGCACGCGAAAAGGCAGGTCAAGCACAGACACAATTAACAGAGCAATCCAATAAGCTGAATCAACTATCTACACTCTTGCCCAAGGAAGAATTAGAGGCGAGACGACTCGAGTTGGCAGAAGCCCAAAAGCAACTAGATCAGCAATTGGTCAACATTCAGACAGGTGAATCGGAACTAGCAACTAAACAGAAGGACCTGGAAAAGGCCAAGGAAGATCTGAAAAATCTAGAGCAACCAAACTATCATGTCTATGATCGAAAAACCATTCCAGGTGGCCAGGGTTACCTCATGTATAGTAATGCCAGTGCCAGTATCTCCGCCGTAGGCAATCTATTTCCTGTGGTACTCTACGCAGTCGCTGCCATGGTCACGTTTACGACCATGACTCGTTTTGTTGATGAAGAACGGAGCCATGCGGGCTTGTTCAAAGCCTTGGGCTATCGAACGAAAGATATCTTAGCAAAGTTTCTCTTGTATGGCTTGGTTGCTGGAACAGTTGGGACAGGCATCGGAACTCTTCTCGGTCATTATGTTTTATCAGGAACCATTTCGCAAATTATTACGCAGGGGATGGTCGTAGGCACTAGTCAACAGTATTTTTATGGGTCCTATAGCTTATTAGCCTTGGGGCTCTCCCTTCTTTCTAGCGTCTTTCCAGCTTATCTAGTCGCTAAGAGAGAGTTGAAGGAAGAAGCCAGTCACCTCCTCCTTCCAAAACCGCCAGTTTCCGGATCCAGTATTTTGCTCGAACGCCTCCCGTTTTTGTGGAAACGTTTGAGTTTCACCCAAAAGGTGACCGCTAGAAATATTTTTCGCTACAAACAGCGGATGGTGATGACCATATTTGGTGTTGCTGGTTCGGTTGCTCTTCTCTTTGCGGGCTTGGGGATTCAATCCTCAGTCGGTGGTGTGCCCCAACGTCAGTTTGGGGAAATCCTCAAGTATGATATGATTCTCTCAACCAAATCCAGTCTGACAGACGAAGAGGAAGAATCCTTGAAGAAGCGCTTGAAGCAAGCAGATATTAAAGAGACAGAAGCCATCTTTACCAAACAAGTGGAGGCTTCTTATCCTTCCGGACGTGGAAAACAAAGCATGACCTTAATGGTGTCCTCTAAAGACAGCTTGGAACCCTTTATCAATCTCCGCTCAGAAGAGGGAAGACTCGACCTATCCAATGGGGCGGTGATTACCAGTAAATTAGCGCAGCTGGCCAAGGTGGGCGTTGGAGATGACTTGCGGATAGATGGGCATACGATTAGGGTGGCTGAGATTACCGAAAATTATGTAGGCCATTTTGTCTATATGAATCAAGCGACCTATCAGAAAACCTATGGAAAAAGCGCTAAGATGAATGCCTATTTGGTCCGATTACAGTCTTCTTCTCAGCAGTTCGTCCAGAAGGTCAGTCGGGACATGATGGAAGAAGGGGCGGCGCTTGCTGTTACGCAAAATACTTCCTTGATTTCTCTCTTCAGTTCTGTGGCCCAATCATTGAATAAGACCATGATGATTTTAGTTCTGGTATCTATTTTGCTAGCGATGGTTATTTTGTATAATTTGACCAATATCAATGTGGCAGAACGAATCCGTGAGTTATCCACTATTAAGGTATTAGGTTTTCATCATCAAGAAGTCACCCTTTATATTTATCGAGAAACCATCCTCTTGTCTCTTGTAGGGATAGGATTGGGTTTACTAGGAGGTTTTTATCTCCATCGCTTTTTGATCGCCATGATTGCCCCAGATGCCATTCTCTTTTATCCGCGGGTGGCCCTTGGTGTCTATCTTTATCCTATCGCTGGCGTCATTCTGATCCTAGCTAGCTTAGGAATCTTGGTTAATCATCATCTTCGCAAGGTAGACATGCTGGAGGCTTTGAAATCTGTTGAATAAAAAAGAAACTTCTACCCTAGGGTGGAAGTTTTTTAGAGCTTTGGTATAATGAGAGAAGGAGAAAAGACATGACAAAAATTGCTTTGCTTTCGGATATACATGGGAATACAACTGCTTTAGAGGCTGTGCTTGAAGATGCCAAGCGGGCAGGTGTAGAAGAATACTGGTTATTAGGGGATGTTCTTATGCCGGGGACTGGTAGACGACATCTTTTGAACCTACTTGAAGAATTGCCCATTACCGTACAGATTTTAGGAAATTGGGAAGATAGCTTGTGGCGAGCGATGAAGGGGGTGCTGGATCCATCTAGGGCTAGTCACCGCTATTTGATGCGCCATTGTCAATATATCTTGGAAGAAATTCGTCCAGAAGAAATAGAGGCCATGCAAAGTCTGCCCATGCAAGTGCATCGGGAAGTTTCCGGCTTAAAAGTGGGCATTACCCATCATCTGCCTGATAAAAATTGGGGACGCGAATTGATCCATATAGGAGACCAGAAAGATTTTGATCGCCTCGTAACCAATCCCTCTTGTGATCTAGCAGTCTATGGTCATATCCACCAACAATTTTTCCGATATGGAAGTGGTGGAGAGCTCATCTTGAATCCGGGGTCTATCGGCCAACCCTTCTTTTTGCAAGCCAATCTTCGAAAGGATCTCCGGGCCATGTATGCTATTCTAGAGTTTGATGAATCGGGTTTGAAAGATGTTGACTTTCGGCGGGTGTCCTATGACATTGAGAAAGAACTCCAACTCGCTAAGGATCTGAAACTACCTTACTTCCAAGTTTACTATGAAAGTTTAGTCAATGGGATCCACCATACTCATAATCATGAGCTTCTTCATGAAATAGCCCAGCGAGAGGGACACAATGTAGAAGTAGACGCATGGTTGAGAGACTTTTTTAATTAGTGTAACAGTTGACATTACAACAAATAAGGGTATAATAGACTAAAAGAAAGAACTTTAACGTCTGGAGAGTAAATGTATTTAGTTACTGATGGCTTTAGATCCAGTTTAAAACATCCCTATCTAGATGGAAGAGAGGAGTATCCATGCAAATTTCAAGTCGTTTTACCATTGGAACCCATGTATTAGTCATGATTGCTTTAAAAGGAGATTGCACCAAGGTGACCAGTGATATGATTGCTGGCAGTGTTGGGGTGAACTCGGTCATTATTCGGAAGACCTTGTCTCAATTAAAAAAGGCAGGCTTGATCCATGTGGCGCGTGGAACAGGTGGGGCCGAGATGGCCAAAGAATTGGAAGACATAAGTTTGTTAGATATCTACCAGGCTGTTGAATGCCTTGGGAGGACTGGTCAATTATTTGGTTTCCACGAGCATCCAAATCCGGCTTGTCCGATTGGAAATAGCATCCATGGCGTCCTAGATGGGAAGCTGGAAGAGATTCAGTTAGCTATGGAAAAGGAAATGTCTCAGACCAGCCTCAAAGAAGTGGTGGAGCAAACCAAGAAACAAATGGAACTAGCAACCGTTTCTTGATTTGAGTCTGTAAGAAACGTGATGTAAAAAGGCCTTTCAGTATATACTGAAAGGCTTTTTTTGTTGAATGAAATGATTTAAAGTTTATCTAATTTTTATTTTTTAATAAATAAGACACTAACTAGAATAAATCCAATTGCATAAATCCATGTCCAGTAACGATTAGGAATGAACATAAAGGAAGAACGATCGCGCAAAGCAATGCGTTGCCCTGTTTCCTCATCAATCATATACCGAACTTGATTGGAAACAAATTTTTTCGTTAGCAAATAATTGACTGCTGCAGCAAGAATTCCTAACATACATCCTAAGATGATACTATCTGTACTCTTATTTACATTAAGATGCAGGAAGGAATAAATCATATTCGCCGAAGCTCCTCCAATCATAAGAGCGAGGGGAACGAGCAAGCCTTTACCAAGCCAAACAATAATTAAATAATCTCCTTATTTCCTATCTTAATCAAAATAGAGCAAGTCTTTGCTGGTTTCGGTAAAGAGGCCAAAGCCATCTTTTGTCACATAGCCACAGTCTTCAATTCGAACTCCGACTTTTCCAGGGATGTAGATGCCTGGTTCGACAGAGAAGCACATGCCTTCTTCGATGACCATGTCATTTCCTTCCATGATAGAAGGGAATTCATGCACGTCCATTCCAATGCCGTGTCCAAGGCGGTGGTTGAAGTATTCGCCGTATCCTGCTTTTTCAATGACGCTCCGTGCAGCACGGTCTACGTCATGTGCTGTTACACCTGGTTTGATCATATCTAGGGCAGCCTGTTGAGCTTCTAAAGTCAAGTGGTAGATTTCTTTTTTGAAATCATCTGGTTTTCCAACAGCGACTGTTCGCGTCATATCTGAAGCATAGCCATTCACCATACAGCCCAAGTCGAAAAGAAGAAGAGCATCTTTTTCAATTTTGTTGCTTCCAGGAATGCCATGAGGGTTGGCTGCATTGTTACCAGTCAAGACCATAGTTTCAAAGCTCATTTCATAGCCCAAGCGTTTGATGCCAAAGTCGATTTCTGCGACGATATCAGTTTCTGTTTTATCCAGTGAGATAGCGTCAAATCCCATATTGACAGCCTTATCCGCATATTGACCTGCAACCAACATTTTTTGGATCTCATCAAAAGATTTGATCAAGCGCATGCGGTTAATTCGAGGGCTGAGATTAGTAAATGTTGCTTGTTCAAAGACTGAACGAAGCCCATGGTACTTGGTCAAAATCAAATTATCAAATTCCAAAGCGACCTTTTTGGCTTCTGGATTAGCGCTAGCCCCTTTGATTTTTTCCCAAGGATTTTCAGAATCCACATAGCCTACCACTTGGAAATCCACAACTGCTGTCGCCCGTTCTACCTCAAGAGCAGGTACAAAAAGAAGTGGTTCATGGTCTGGATAAACGAACAAGAAGAGCTGACGCTCGTGAGGATCACTGTAAAATCCAGTTAGGTAATTGATGGTGACAGGATCGGATACAACAGCAACATCCGTTTTTTCGGTTTCAAGAAATGCTACAATTTGATCTAATTTAGACATAAGCTACCTTCTTTCTATTGATAATATTTTGTCAGATTTTCCCTAAAAAATCAAGAGTTTGCAAAAAGATGTTAAAATGCTTGAAAGTGTTTACAAGAAGTGATAGAATAGTTGTTATAGAAGACTGAAAACGAAATTTTCAATAAAGAAAGGAAGTATTATGAATACAGACGATACTGTAACCATTTACGACGTTGCCCGAGAGGCGGGTGTCTCAATGGCGACTGTTAGCCGTGTCGTGAACGGAAATAAGAACGTTAAGGAAAATACTCGTAAAAAAGTATTGGAAGTCATTGAACGTTTGGACTATCGTCCGAATGCAGTAGCTCGTGGACTTGCGAGTAAGAAAACCACAACCGTAGGTGTTGTGATTCCAAATATTACCAATAGTTATTTCTCTACTCTGGCAAAGGGGATCGATGACATTGCTGAAATGTACAAGTACAACATCGTCCTTGCCAACAGCGATGAAGACGATGATAAAGAAGTTTCTGTTGTCAATACTCTTTTCTCAAAACAGGTCGATGGGATTGTATTCATGGGCTACCACTTGACTGAAAAGATTCGTTCAGAATTCTCTCGTTCTCGGACGCCGGTGGTCCTTGCTGGGACAGTTGATGTCGAACATCAATTGCCAAGTGTCAATATCGATTACAAGCAAGCGACAGTAGACGCGGTTACACTATTGGCTAAACGAAATAAAAAGATTGCTTTTGTAAGTGGACCATTAGTAGATGATATCAACGGTAAGATTCGCTTGGCTGGCTACAAAGATGCTTTGAAAGCAAAAAAATTGTCTTATAGTGAAGGCTTGGTCTTTGAGTCTAAATACCGCTATGAAGAAGGCTACAACTTGGCTGAACGCATCATTGCATCTAAAGCAACAGCAGCCTTTGTAACTGGGGATGAATTGGCAGCAGGTTTGCTCAATGGTCTAGCTGATCAAGGTGTGAACGTACCGGAAGATTTTGAGTTGATTACCAGTGATGATTCGCAAATTACACGCTACACTCGTCCAAACCTTTCAACTGTTGGCCAACCACTTTATGATTTGGGGGCTATCAGTATGCGGATGCTGACAAAAATTATGCATAAGGAAGAATTGGAAGAAAGAGAAGTTCTTCTTGCCCATACCATCAATCATCGTGGGACTACGAAGAAGTAAAAATCAAAGGAAGCCAAGGCTTCCTTTTTTTTGTCTCTGTATGAATCTCCGGTAAAACTTGAAGGGGTCTGCTAAATCAGGTATAATAGAGGGTATGAAAGTTTTACTGTATCTTGAAGGAAAATCCGTTTTACAAAAATCAGGGATTGGTCGTGCCCTCCAACACCAGATGCATGCCTTGGATTTGGCTGGAATCCCCTATACTACGGATATTTTAGGAGATTACGATGTGGTCCATATTAATACCTATGGTCCTCGGAGTTTGTTGCTATTACATGCTGCCAAACGTCGGGGGAAAAAGGTCATCATGCATGGACATTCCACACGGGAAGATTTCCAAAATTCATTTATCGGATCCAATTTGTTTGCTCCCTTATTTGGCAAATATTTGGCTCATATGTATAAAAAAGCCGATTTTATTATTACCCCTTCAGAGTATTCGAAACAACTGATTCAGTCCTACGGGGTCAAGACTCCAATTGTCGCCGTTTCCAATGGGATTGATTTGTCTAAATATAAAAAAGATCCCAAAAAAGAAGAGGTTTTTCGGAAGCACTTTAATATCCAAGAAGGAGAGAAGGTCGTTTTATGTGCGGGTCTCTACTTTAGACGAAAGGGGATTGAAGACTTTGTAGAAGTGGCTCGTCGGATGCCAGATGTCCGCTTTATTTGGTTGGGGTCAATTAATAAATGGTTGATTCCTCGGGCTATTCGTCGTCTGGTCGAGAAAGATCATCCGAGCAATGTTGAATTCCCTGGCTATTTTAAGGGAGCTGTATTCCAAGGGGCCATGACTGGTGCGGATGCCTTCTTCTTCCCGTCTTACGAGGAAACGGAAGGAATTGTTGTCCTAGAGGCCTTAGCGGGTCACCAGCATGTCGTTCTCAGGGATATTCCAGTTTATCATGGTTGGGTGGACCAAGAGTCAGCAGAATTGTGTCATTCAGTGGATGAGTTTGTGGACTCTCTTGAAAAAGTCTTGTCTGGTCAAGTGGACAAGCGCGATGCAGGGGATCGAGTCGCTCAAAGTCGCTCAATTGATCTGGTAGCCGATCAACTAGTGAAAGCCTATCAGCAAGTATTGGAGATGTAATATGCGTATTGGATTATTTACAGATACTTATTTTCCACAGGTATCGGGGGTTGCGACCAGTATTCGAACCCTGAAAACAGAATTGGAGAAATTGGGACATACTGTTTTTATCTTTACGACGACGGATAAGGATGTCAACCGCTATGAGGACTGGCAAATTATCCGCATTCCAAGTATCCCTTTCTTTGCTTTTAAGGATCGGCGGATTGCTTATCGCGGCTTTACCAAGGCTTTGGCCATTGCCAAACAATACAAACTGGATATGATCCATACACAGACGGAGTTTTCTTTAGGACTACTCGGGGTTTGGATTGCTAAGGAGCTTCGGATTCCAGTAATTCATACCTATCATACCCAGTATGAAGATTATGTGCGTTATATTGCCAAGGGGATGGTTATCCGACCAAGTATGGTCAAATACATTGTTCGTGGTTATATGAATGACTTGGATGGGGTCATCTGTCCGAGTGAGATTGTCTATGATCTCTTGCTGAAATACAAGGTCAAGGCTGAAAAACGGATTATTCCAACAGGAATCGAGCTGGCGAAGTTTGAACGACCTGAAATCACACAAGTGGAGACGCAAGCCCTTCGTGAAAAATTAGGGATTCAAGAGGGTGAAATTATGCTCTTGAGCTTGTCACGGGTTTCTTACGAGAAAAATATCCAAGCCGTTATTGCGGCTTTGCCTAAAGTGCTAGAAGAAAATACGCATATTAAATTGATTGTGGCTGGAGATGGGCCTTATCTGGATGATTTAAAAAAACAAGCGGCCAAGCTTGGTGTATCAGATACGGTCGTCTTCACAGGGATGATTCCACCAAACGAAACAGCTCTATACTATAAAGCAGCAGATTTCTTCATTTCAGCTTCGACTAGTGAGACGCAAGGCTTGACCTATTTAGAGAGTATCGCTAGTGGGACACCCCTAATTGCTCAGAGTAATCCTTACTTAGATAATGTGATCAATGATCGGATGTTCGGAATCTTGTATGACCAGGAAGAAGATTTGGCAGCAGCTATTTTAGAAGCGACCTTAGCCACACCAGAGAAGGATGAGGCTAAGTGGGAGGAGAAGCTTTATGAAATTTCTTCGACAAATTTTGGTCGCAGGGTCTATGAGTTCTATCTGGATGCCATTATATCGAAAGATTTTTACAATGAACGTCATCCTGAGGAAAGCCGTACCAAACGGGTGACCAAGTCTATTGTGAAAATTCCGCAAAAGGTTATCGCTATGCCTGTGAATGGGTCTGTGAGAATCATGAAGGGCTCCTTTAAACAGGTGAAAAAGATACGCAACATTACCAAGCTATTGGATTAGAGTTCATCTCAAAAGCTAGGGGTCCTAAAGAAATGCTCCTGGCATAGGGGATAGGAAGCTTTTTCCTCTTGCAAAATATTTCAATCGTGCTATAATACTAGTCAGAGACATATCAAATCTAGGAAATCTGATAGAGAGCGCGTGGAGCTGGAAATCGCGTAGAGGATAGGTTTGGGACTACTCGGTGAACTTTTTATGCAAACATAAAACGGTGGCCACGTTAGAGCCAATCAGAGGTGTTCCTCTTTTTTGAGGAACATAAATGAAGGTGGAACCACGTTGCGACGTCCTTT
>NZ_CAJPOU010000036.1 GCF_905372335.1 Streptococcus sp. A12 | reverse complement strand
GCTACTGAGAAAATTAAAAAAAGATTGAAATCAGAGATTCAACTCTGTATAATAACATACAGAGTTGAATCTTTTTAATTTTTGTTTTATAAAATTATATTTTTTTATAAAAAGGTATTGACAGATTGAAATTATAGTTTATAATAAAATCATAAGCAAAACATGTTTTGACATTATGATAAAGGAGCCAGTTAGATGAAAGAAAAAGTGGCAGTAGTATTTGGAACGTTTGCCCCCCTTCATCAAGGGCATATTGATTTAATTCAACGGGCAAAACGCCAATGCGACCGCGTTTGTGTGATTGTCTCTGGTTACAAAGGTGACCGAGGAGAAGAAGTTGGCCTTCCTTTGCAAAAACGTTTTCGCTATATTCGAGAAGGTTTTTCAAATGATGAACTCACCCAAATTTATAAATTAGACGAGACAGAACTTCCCCGCTATCCTTTAGGATGGGAGCCTTGGTTGAAAACAGCCTTAGAAACCATTCAATATGATGCTGAGAGAGAAGAGCTCATCTTCTATGTTGGGGAAAAAACGTATCAAGAGGAACTTGAAGCGAGAGGCTTTCAAGCGCACTTACAGGAGCGTCAGTTTGGCATCTCAGGAACCCTCATCCGGGAAAATCCCAGCAAGTATTGGAAATACATTGCGCAACCCTTCCGTCGTCAGTTTACCAAAAAGGTCCTCATTATGGGGAGTGCTAGTAACGGGAAGACGACCTTGGCAAAAGATTTGGCCCGCTTCTATGATGCGCCAGTGAGCTTAGAATATGCCCGGGAGTACCAGATCAGAAACAATGTACGGGATGATGAGCTGACCCCCAAGGACTATTATTATCTCCTACTCGGACAATACGATCAAACCTCAAAATTAATCGATAGTAGTGCCAATCGTGGACTGGTCATTGCGGATACCAATTCACTAGTGACCAAGGGCTATTACGACTACTATATGGAAGTAGAAGGCCAAGAGACCAGTATGACGGATACCTTTGATAACTTATTCGTTAGTATCCTCGCTAAGGAAAAATGGGATCTGATCTTATTTGTCCAACCCATTGGATCCTATGTCAACGATGGTTTCCGTGATATGACCATGGCAGATGATGAAATTCGCACCAGTTTTTCAAATCACCTGGATCACCTCCGCCACCAATACCTCTCGGATATCCCTACAGCCTATCTCGGGCAAGACTACTTGGGTAATTACGAAGAAGCAAAGCGTGTCATCGATACGATTTATCAAGCTGATTAAAGGAGAAGCAGCATGAAACGACTACAAGAAAAAATTCAAACATTTGGGGAGCATTTAAAAAATGTCCATCGAGAAGCTGGCAAACGTGGCTTCGTAGGAATTATGAAACTCCTTTGGCAAGACCTATTTGCAGGTCGGACTCTGACACAATGGCTGTATCTGATTGCTTTGTCTAGCGTGCCCTTTGTCCTAGAGTTTACCAATCAGGAAGCAAGTCACGATTGGTTAGGGCTCTTTGCCTCCTGGACAGGAATCGTTTGTGTGATACTAGTAGCAGAAGGTCGGGCTAGTAACTATCTCTTTGGAGCAGTGAACTCAGCGATTTACCTCATCCTAGCCTTGAACAAAAACTTCTATGGAGAAGTTCTGACAACCCTATACTTCTTTGTGATGCAACCAATCGGTCTCTATGTCTGGTTGTCGAATCGGATCAATGACCAAGGAGGGGCAGAAGAATCTCACTTTGAAGCCAAGAAATTAACCTTAATGGAATGGATCAAGTATTTGGTTCTAACTGCTCTGATTTGGATCGGGATGGGCTATGCTTATAAAAGTATCCACAGCGCTCGACCTTTCCGTGATAGTGTGACAGATGCGACCAATGGAGTCGGTCAACTTCTCATGACTGGTCTTTATCGTGAACAGTGGATTTTCTGGATTGCGACCAACCTCTTCAGTATCTACCTCTGGTGGGGAGAAAGCATCCATATTCAGGGAATGTATTGGGTCTACACCCTCAATAGCTTGGTTGGTTGGTACCAATGGAGCAAAGCTGTGAAAAAGGAGGCTATTTAGATGGCAACAAGCAGCATTCCGGAAGGGATGAACGAAAAGGAATACTACGAGACGGTCGTCAGCGAGGAAGAATTCCTCCGTTGGTATAAGGAGCAAGATCATCCCACCTATGAAAATCCAAGTGTAACTACCGATATGGTGGCCTACTGCTTTGTGGAGGGGCGTTTGAAGCTCTTGGTGATTCGCCGAAAAACCCACCCTTGTCAGCATCGGGTCGCCTTGGTTGGAGGATTCTTGCAAAAGCACGAGGATGCTATCCAGGCTTGTATCCGCGAAGTTCAAGAAGAAGTTGGACTAGAGTTGACCCCTCAAAAGGTCGAGCAGTTAATGACAGTTTCGACTCCTGGTCGGGACCCACGGGGCTGGGTCATCACCATCGCCCACCTGGTCTATTTGCCTGCGGAGGCCGTCAATCTGGTCCGAGCTGGAGATGATGCCAAAGAAGTTCTTTTCCTTGATGTGGACTTCAAACAAGGGGAATGTTCTCTAGATGGACGTGTCTTGACAGCTGAAGATTTCGCCTTTGACCACTATGAGATTGTTCAAGAATCCATCAAGCGGATCCAAGGGCGCTTGGCTTGGAATCCAACCTTCCTCCATCTTCTAGAAGAGCCTTTCACCGTATACGAAGCAACCGAGTTGGTGAATCTGATCCATCCAGATAAAGAAATTTTAACCAATAATTTCCTTGTAACCTATGGCTCTTACGTTGAAGAAGTGGGTGTCAAGCGGGTACCTAAGAAAAAACCACGCAAGACCTATCGCTGGAAAGAAAGCGAATCTCAAGCGGATCAATAAGATACAAAAACAGCATCAATATTTCGATGCTGTTTTTTTGTCATTAAGCTTTTTCTAATTGAAGAAGTTCTTCAATCTCAGCTAGAGTGCTAGCTTGCGAGATGGCTCCGCGGAGTTTGGCTGCGCCAGATGTTCCACGAAGGTAGTGAGGGGCAAGTCCACGGAATTCGCGAACGGCAATGTGCTCACCCTTGAGATTGATCAAGCGCTTCAAGTGCTCATAAGCAATCTTCATCTTGTCTTCGAAGGTCAAATCAGGCAGGATTTCTCCTGTTTCAAAGTAGTGATTGATTTGATTGAAGAGGTAAGGATTCCCCATGGCTGCACGACCGATCATGACCGCATCTGCACCAACTCCTTCAATCCGTTGCTTAGCGTCTTGAACTGTACGGATGTCACCATTGGCGATAAATGGAATCTTGGTCAGGGCTTGTGCAACCTTGTGAAGGGTCTCAAGATCCGCATGACCTGTATACATTTGTTCCCGAGTCCGTCCGTGCATGGCAAGGGCAGAGACTCCTGCAGCTTCAGCTGCGAGGGCATTTTCTACAGCTAGTGAGCTGTCGGACCAGCCAGTACGCATCTTGACTGTCAGAGGAATATCTAGAACTGACTGTACTTTGTTGATGATTTTGTAGATTTTCTCGGGATCCTTAAGCCACATGGCTCCAGCTTCATTTTTGACGATTTTATTGACCGGGCAGCCCATATTGATATCAACGATGTCCGTTTTAGTGTTTTCTTGGATAAATTCTGCTGCGCGCGCCAAACTGTCCTCGTCGCTACCGAAAAGCTGGATAGAAACGGGATTTTCTCCTTCATCGATGTGAAGCATGTGGAGGGTTTTTTCGTTGTTATACTGGATGCCCTTGTCAGAAACCATTTCCATCACGACCAGTCCTGCTCCTAGCTCTTTGGCAATGGTTCGGAAAGCAGAGTTGGTTACGCCGGCCATAGGTGCCAGAACTGTGCGGTTGGGAATTTCAACATTTCCAATCATAAAAGGGGTATTAAGATTTGTCACGAATCAGTTCCTCCAGGTCGTTTTGGTCAAAGTGATAGGCTGTCTGGCAGAATTGGCAGACGATTTCAGCTCCTTGGTCTTGGTCACGCATCTCTTCTAAGTCAGCCTTTGGCAGGGTAGCCAAGGCATTCATGAAGCGTTCTTTACTGCAGTCGCACTGGAAGCGGATTTCCTCTTCAGACAGGCGTTTGTATGGCTCATCACCATAGATGGCAGCCAGCAGAGCTTCGATATGGTCATCGGATTCCAGCAGTTTTGAGATGGCAGGCATTTCTTGGATTCGCTTCTCAAAGCGGGCAATTTCAGCTTCTTTAGCACCAGGCAGAACTTGTACCAAGAAACCGCCAGCAACCTTGACTTTATCATTCTCATCCAAGAGGACGTTGAGGCCAACTGCGGAAGGTGTCTGCTGGCTTTCGGTCAGGTAAAAAGCTAGGTCTTCGCCGATTTCCCCAGAGATGAGAGGAGTCATGGAGTTGTAAGGATTGCCCGTACCGTAGTCCGTGATAACGAGAAATTCGCCTTGGCCGACAAAAGGACCAACCAGAACTTCGCCGGTAGCTGTCTTTTTGATATCTACACCGGGATTCTGTACATAACCTTTGACATTGCCCTCAGTATCTGCCACTGTGATAATTGCGCCTAGTGAGCTGGTCCCGAGGACCTTGACGATAATCTTGGTCTGGCCTTTTTCATTTGCAACCAAAATCTGACTGGCAATCAGTGTACGACCCAGTGCAACGGTAGAGCTTGCTTGAGTATGATGTTTTTCTTGAGCGGTCTGAACCGTCTCTGTGCTATCCAGCACATAAGCGCGGAAAGAACCATTTTCTGAGATAGTTTTGATAATTTTGTCCATACCCTTCATTTTAACACAAAAAAGAAAAACAAGCGCGCGACTGCGCTTGTTTTTTGGGTTAGGAAGCATTTTAAGATCAAAAATAGTATAATAAAACAAAGGAGGCTAGCATGAACCAATTTTTGAAAACGGCTATCTATGGTCTGGCAGTGGCTGATGCATTAGGAGTTCCGTATGAATTCTTGACCCGTGGCAGTTTTGAAGCAGTTGAGATGGTGGGATATGGCAGCCATCAGCAACCAGCTGGCACTTGGTCAGATGATACCAGCCTTGTTTTGGCGACCTGTGATTCTATCAGGGCAAAAGGTAAGATTGATCCTGTTGATATGCAGCAGCGGTTTAAACATTGGCTCTTCGAGGGAGCTTATACACCAGATGGTCTAACCTTTGATGTAGGAAATGCGACTCGCGAAGCTTTGACAAGAGGACACGGTCTGTCTGATGAATATTCCAACGGAAATGGTTCTTTGATGCGGATCCTGCCCCTTGCCTTTACGGAAGCCGGTCCATCTGACGTTGAGGCTGTTTCCAGTATTACACATGCCCATGCGACTTCCGTAGAGGCTTGCCAGCTTTATGTGGATATTGCTCGTAGGCTCTTAAAAGGCCAGCAACTATCGGAAATACTATCAGGTTTAGAGACTAGTACGACCTATGCTCGTTTGCAAAGATTAGCAGAGTTGACCGAAGATGACATTCGCTCTAGTGGCTATGTGGTGGATACCTTGGAAGCAGCACTGTGGTGTCTGCTGACTAGCACTTCTTATCCGGAAACTGTCCTGAAAGCTGTTAATTTGGGCGATGACACTGATACAGTAGCTGCAGTTGCTGGCGGCTTGGCTGGTATCATCTATGGTTTGGAAGGGATTCCTGACAACTGGTTAGCCCAGCTGCGCAATAAAGAACTACTGGAAAGCTGCTTGTTTTAAGCTTGTAAGTTAAATACTTATTGTGCTTGTTATAGAGTTTTGCTATAGTTATCAAATAAAAATCGCAGGGCATTCCTTGCGATTCGTGTTTTATCAGTCCATTTCTGGGAAAAGTTTAGCCAGTATTTTAGGGGTGATGCTTTGTCCCGGCCCCTCAGCACAATAGGTGTGCATATACATAGAGGGGTTGAAGTTGAGCTCGATGCAGGTACAGTTGGGATTTTCCTTTGTGGAAATAGCAGAGCTGTCAGGGATGATTAGGTCAACGCCACAAGCCCAAGCTCCCATAGCCTTTGCCATGTCCGCAGCGAGTTCCTTATAAGATGGGTGCATGCTGTCTGTGACATCAATCGAGTCTCCGCCAGTAGAAATGTTGGAATTGCGCCGCAAGTCAACCTTGACTCCAGCAGGCAGGATATCATCTGGTCCATATCCTTGCTGGTCCAGCATGAGCAGTTCAATGTCCCCCAGTTCAATGATTTCGAGCGGTGAGCGATGGTCTCGACCGCGCAGGGGATTGTCGTTTTTGATGGCAACCAATTCTCTCACGGTATGTTGACCGTCTCCGACGACATTGGCTGCTACTCGCAAGAGGACTGCCTCACATTGACCGTCTAAGACAAAGAAGCGGTACTCCGTTCCTGCGATAAATTCCTCCACTAAGACAGCAAGGTCTTCTGAAAAAGCAATCTCCAAAGCCTTGCGGTAAGCTTCCAGACTAGCTGGTTCTTGGAAGATGGAGATGCCCAGTCCGAAGTTGGTTGACTTGGGTTTGACGACAATTTGTCGATCCTTAATCAAAGGGTAATAGGCCAGTCCCTCTTCAAGAGAAGAAAATTCTGCTCCAGCTGGAACGGGAAAGTCAGCTGCAGCCAAAATCTTTTTGGTGACGGTTTTATTGGCCATGGCCAGAGGGATGACATAGTTATCCTTGGAGGTCATATTGCCGTTCTTGACATACTCCACATGATGACCGTGCCAAAGCTTGAGAAATTGGTCATTTTCATCTAAGATTTCGACATTAAGCCCCTTTTGAATAGCATCAAAGAGTAGCATCTGAGTGGATAATTCCATATTTTCGTAGCCTTTGAGGGCATAAGGAGCAGTCCAAGCGTAATGGTGATATTCCTCTGCTTTTTTTAGTCCAAAGGGCATTAAGGAATCCTGCTGAATATGAGGCAGGAGCTGACCAGATAGGGTAAGCTGAGGATTCAGAAGTGCCTCCTTAAGTTGCTCAAGCAAGCTTTGGTAGTAAGTTGGAAGTTCAAAATGCTGGATGAGCTCATCCATGGCTTGGAGAAGTGCTGAGCTGTCTGCCTCATCTGGCAGGGCAGTCAGCGGGTGGCTACAAGCAATTTTTTGGTTCAAGTCGTGGGCAGCTTTTAATGCCGTATCAACATTTTCTACATCATCTAGCCAGAGCAGGCTCAGTAAAAAGAGATGGACAGTATCTAAGGTTTCTTGGCTAATACCTAAATGGTCAAAAGGATTGAGATCGAAGCAGCGGAATTCCAGATAAGTGATACCTTGCTCCAGATAGGCACGATTGTGCTTCTGTCCACGGAAGCGAACGGCTGAGTAAAATTCCTTTTCAGCGCTGAGCTCGCCTGACTGAACGTAGTTTTCAATGTCGGTTATATATTGCTCCAAAGAAGCGTAGGACACCTGAATATGCTCATCATTGACATAGCCATAGTCGCTGTTGCGAAAAGAGCGGATAGGCTGGGAAATGTCCTGACTATAGAAGCCAGCTTCTGCCAAAGGAGCAGCACCATAGAGATAGGTCAAGATCCAGCGGAAACACAGAAAGTTTCGAGCCAGCTTGAGATAGAGGTCATTTTTAAAGTCCTTGAGCGAATGGTGGGAGCTGACTTGAAAGAGAGCAGTGACCAGATCTTTCCCTAGTTCGATGTTGTAGTGGATGCCAGAGATGGCCTGCAGTTTTTTACCATATTTTTCCGCTAAGCCCTCTCGGTAGTGGCGCTCGTAGTCGTTTTCCAGTCGAGCGATGACAATCTCTTCTTCGGTCAGTTGCGGTGGCATGGACAGGGGCCAGAGGCGTTCACTCTGGTCAATCGAGCGGCCAGCCACATCGCTGATAGCTCCCAGTAAGCGTCGTGCTTCCTTAGTCGAGTGAGCGATAGGTGTAATTAGTTCCAGTTGTTGCTCGCTGAAGTCTGTTTGGATGGTCGGGTGGAAATTGCGGGAACCAAGCTGACTAGGATGGGCAGTTTGAGCTAAGTGTCCGTCAGTTGTCACCCGCAGATTTTCCCTCTCCAGACCAAAGGTCGCTTGGAGAATAGGGCTTGATGTATCCAGTTTCTGCAGTAATTGATTAATCGTCATCGTTTCACCGTCCTATGATAGTAATTCTAGTCTATTACAAACGGAAAAAGAAAACAAATTTCCACTACGCTTTTACAAAAATTCCGAACTTTTATTTAATATAAGCTGATAAATTTCAGAAAAAACAGATTTTGTGAAAAACTAATTCATTTCCAAAAGTTAAAATCCAAATGAAATCCCTATCTCTTCTTGAAAAATAGCAATAAATTTCTTATAATAAAGTGTAAGATATACCAGCAGGTGAGATTCCTGCCTTGTATGTAAGAAAGGACGAGCTGTCTCAGCTCAGACAAAATTATGACATCAGTAGTTGTTGTAGGAACCCAGTGGGGAGATGAAGGGAAAGGTAAGATCACAGACTTCCTTTCTGCTAATGCCGAAGTGATTGCCCGTTATCAAGGTGGTGACAATGCTGGTCATACCATCGTGATTGACGGTAAGAAGTACAAACTGCACTTGATTCCATCAGGGATTTTCTTCCCAGAAAAAATCTCAGTCATTGGAAACGGGATGGTGGTTAATCCTAAATCTCTAGTTAAAGAACTGAATTATTTACATGAAGAAGGTGTGACAACGGATAATCTTCGTATCTCAGACCGGGCTCATGTTATCTTACCTTATCATATTGAGCTGGATCGCCTGCAGGAAGAGGCCAAAGGTGACAATAAAATTGGAACTACTATTAAAGGAATTGGACCTGCTTATATGGATAAGGCTGCGCGTGTTGGTATCCGGATTGCAGATCTTTTAGATAGAGACATTTTCAGAGAACGCTTGGAGCGTAATTTAGCTGAGAAAAACCGCCTCTTTGAGAGATTGTACGATAGTACAGCAATTAACTTTGATGATATTTTTGAAGAATACTATGAATATGGGCAACAAATCAAGCAGTATGTGACAGATACTTCTGTCATCCTCAACGATGCGCTGGATCAAGGCAAGCGAGTGCTCTTTGAAGGGGCTCAAGGAGTTATGCTAGATATTGACCAAGGAACTTATCCATTTGTAACCTCCTCTAATCCTGTTGCTGGCGGTGTAACGATCGGTTCTGGTGTGGGTCCTAGCAAGATTGACAAAGTTGTGGGTGTTTGTAAAGCCTATACAAGTCGTGTTGGTGATGGTCCTTTTCCGACAGAGCTTTTCGATGAAGTAGGTGACCGCATTCGTGAGGTGGGTCATGAGTATGGTACAACAACAGGACGTCCGCGTCGAGTGGGATGGTTTGATTCTGTTGTTATGCGCCATAGCCGCCGTGTATCAGGGATTACCAATCTTTCGCTTAACTCCATCGATGTTTTGAGTGGTCTGGATACGGTGAAAATCTGTGTTGCCTATGACTTGGATGGTCAGCGAATTGACCATTATCCGGCTAGTTTGGAACAGCTTAAACGTTGTAAGCCGATTTACGAAGAGCTCCCTGGATGGTCCGAAGATATTACTGGTGTTCGTAAGTTAGAAGATCTACCAGAAAATGCTCGCAACTATGTTCGGCGAGTAAGTGAGCTGGTTGGCGTTCGCATTTCTACCTTCTCAGTCGGTCCTGGCCGCGAGCAGACCAATATCTTGGAAAGCGTTTGGTCTAATTTATAAAAAAGTCAGCACAAGGAATTGCTTCTTGTGCTTTTTTGTAAGAAAATTTCATCTTAAGATTCATTTAAGATATATATTTTATACTAATAGCATAAACAAAGACCTCCTTACTTTGTTTAAAAATCCTAAACTTTTTCATAATAATCTCCTGAAAGTCACCTCAGTGGTGGCTTTTATTTTTTCTGAGAAGTGCAGCAGGCTTGTGGTA
Source organism: Streptococcus sp. A12 (assembly GCF_905372335.1). Taxonomy (GTDB): domain Bacteria; phylum Bacillota; class Bacilli; order Lactobacillales; family Streptococcaceae; genus Streptococcus. The sequence goes on along the minus strand of NZ_CAJPOU010000036.1, from coordinate 4,496 downwards.
TAATGAGATAGACGACTATAGTTTTAGAAAGACAATGATGAATTATACGATTGAAGAAAAAGAAGCATTTATGCGGGAAGCTTTGAAGGAGGCGGAGACTGCCCTAGCTCATGATGAAATTCCCATCGGCTGTGTCTTGGTTAAAGAAGGTAAGATTATTGGCCGCGGTCACAATGCACGTGAGGAGCTGCAGCGGGCTGTTATGCATGCGGAGATTATGGCTATCGAAGAGGCGAATCTGCATGAAAATAGCTGGCGCTTGCTGGGTACAACGCTTTTTGTGACCATTGAACCCTGTGTCATGTGCAGTGGAGCAATCGGTCTGGCACGCATCCCCCATGTTGTCTATGGAGCAGCAAATCAAAAGTTTGGAGCAGCTGGCAGCCTTTATGATATTCTGACGGATGAGCGCCTGAATCATCGAGTAGAGGTGGAGACAGGTGTTCTCCAAGAAGAATGCGCTCAAATCATGCAGGAATTTTTCAGACAGAGAAGGAAAAAATAAAATTAGCCAAAATCAAAAGTTTGTGTTATACTAATTAATGGAGCAACAGTTTTGCGTGAAGCGGGTCAGGGGAGGAATCCAGCAGCCCTAAGCGATGTAAACTGTGTGCTCTTTTCTATTGCTCTTAATGAATCAAGCCTGCAAGACACAGATGAATATTGGAGCAGTGAATCTAGTTGGAATGGACCTATAATGAATTCAGCTAACCTCTAATTTTAAAAAGCATATTGGCTTTCTTCTTAATCAAAAATATTCTTATTAATAGGGCTAAAATTTTCCGACTTACGCAAACGATTGCTTTCAGATGGCTACTAGGATTAGCTCCTTTATAAAAAATTAAATTGGAAGCGTTTTAAAACAATAAATTACTTGCTAAATAAGTATGAAAGCGATATGATAGAGTGGAATAAAAAATGGAGGAATATCATGTCACATATTAAATTTGATTATTCAAAAGTTTTGGACAAATTTGTTGCCCCACATGAAGTGGAATACATGCAATCACAAGTAACAGCAGCAGATGAATTAATCCGTAAAGGAACTGGTGCTGGAAGCGACTTTTTGGGTTGGTTGGACCTTCCTGAAAATTATGACCGCGAAGAATTTGACCGCATCTTGAAAGCTGCAGAGCAAATCAAATCAGACAGCGATGTCTTGGTTGTGATCGGTATCGGTGGATCTTACCTTGGTGCCAAAGCAGCCATCGACTTCTTGAACCACCACTTTGCTAACTTGCAAACAAAAGAAGAACGCAAAGCCCCACAAATCCTTTACGCTGGAAACTCAATTTCATCTACTTACCTTGCTGACTTGGTAGAGTATGTTGCAGACAAAGACTTCTCAGTAAACGTGATTTCTAAATCAGGTACAACAACAGAACCAGCGATCGCTTTCCGTGTCTTCAAAGAACTCTTGGTTAAGAAATACGGTCAAGAAGAAGCCAACAAACGTATCTACGCTACAACTGACCGCCAAAAAGGTGCTGTTAAGGTTGAAGCAGATGCCAACGGTTGGGAAACATTCGTGGTTCCAGATGACATCGGTGGACGCTTCTCAGTATTGACAGCAGTTGGTTTGCTTCCAATCGCAGCATCAGGTGCAGACATCAAAGCCCTTATGGAAGGTGCGAACGCAGCTCGTAAAGACTACACTTCAGACAAACTTTCTGAAAATGAAGCTTACCAATATGCAGCTGTTCGTAACATCCTTTACCGCAAAGGCTATGCGACTGAAATCTTGGTAAACTACGAGCCATCACTTCAATACTTCTCAGAATGGTGGAAACAATTGGCTGGTGAGTCAGAAGGGAAAGACCAAAAAGGTATTTACCCAACTTCAGCTAACTTCTCAACAGACTTGCACTCATTGGGTCAATTTATCCAAGAAGGAACTCGTATCATGTTTGAAACAGTTGTCCGTGTTGACAAACCACGCAAGAACGTGATCATTCCTACTTTGGAAGAAGACCTTGACGGACTTGGTTATCTTCAAGGAAAAGACGTTGACTTCGTGAACAAAAAAGCGACTGACGGTGTTCTTCTTGCCCACACAGATGGTGACGTACCAAACATGTACGTGACTCTTCCTGAGCAAGATGCCTTCACTCTCGGTTACACCATCTACTTCTTCGAATTGGCCATCGCTCTTTCAGGTTACTTGAACGCTATCAACCCATTTGATCAACCAGGTGTTGAAGCATACAAACGTAACATGTTTGCCCTTCTTGGTAAACCAGGATTTGAAGAATTGAGCAAAGAACTCAACGCTCGTCTATAATAGACAAACAAAACGATCTCGAAAGAGGTCGTTTTTTAATCGCTTTCCATATCTCAGAAAGAATGAGGTGGAAAAATAGACTGTTTTATGATATAGTAGAACTACTATATTTATACTTTGCACGTCAAACTATGATCACAAAAAAGTAGAAAGAACGATGAGCGAAGGTTTTTAGTAAAGGAGAGATTATGACAACAGAAGACAAGACACCTTTTGGAACACAAGAGGGACAAACTGTTCAAGAACCTTTTGGAACACAAGAGGGACAAACTGTTCAAGAACCTTTTGGAGCACAAAACGAACAAACTGTTCAACCACCTCTTGAAGCCCAAACGGGTCAAACCGTCCAAGAGCCTTTTGGAGCACAAGGGGGGCAGGCTGCTCAAGAAACTCTTGAAGATTCAACGGGCCAAAACTTCCAAGACCCTTTTGGAGTACAAAATAGCCAAACAGCTTATGAGCCATTTGGTGCACCAGGAGCGCAAGGCTTCCAACAGTCTTCTCCAGTAGAAGGACCACAAGCTGGAGGACAGGAACAATTTTTCCAAAATCAAGCGCCACAGGTAGAAAACAATCCTTTCTACCAACAAGGGAACCCTCAAGCCTTTCAATCACAATGGAATGTTCAGCCAAAACCGAAGAGTGGATGGACTAACTTTATCGTCTTTTCTATTCTTGCCCTCTTTCTTGGTGGCTTGATCGGTGGCGGAGCTGGCTATTTCTGGGGACATTCATCTAAGCCTCAAGCAGATGCCAAACGTACCAAACGATTAGACCGTGCTAGTGAAGAAGCTAAGAAAACAAAGACAGGCTTTATTACAGAAAAGGATGAGGTAATCTTTACTTGGACCCTAAAAGACCTTGCTGCATTAAGTTATAGCAACAAGGATGGTTATGGCTTGACTGCTGATCAGATTGTTGAAACTTATGGATTGGCTACCAGTGTCGATTATGAAAAGAAAGGCATGACTCTTACTTGGGATCGTGCAAAGAACGCCTCTCACCAAAATATTTATTTCAAATTTGAAAAAGTGGATGGCAACTATTATTTGAAATCTGTAGAAGCCTTTAACTTGGAAGAAGTCTATGCGAGTGAAGACGATGAAGATGAAGATACTTCTACAGATCGTGAGATGAGCACGAAAGAATTCAAAGATCTGAAAAAAGGAGATAAGAAAACTGGTAAAGGTGGAACCTCCTTATTGGAAGTTTTGAAGAAACATAAACAAAATGTTCAAATAGGTACAGAGACAAAAATCACTGCTGATGGAGAAGAGTATGACTCTACTCGAGTGGTTGCAAAGATCAACCTTAAAGTGGGAGACGATTATAAGACATTACGCTTCTTAGCACAACCAGATGGGGACTTCTTATACATTGGTCCAGAACGTTTTTAATATAGAGGAGATAGATGAAAGATGAATACGAATCAATCACAGGCACCATTTGGTGTGCCAGAAACTGGTGATCAAAAGAAGCCAGGGAAAGGTCTGTTAATTGCTTGTATTAGTGGCTTTGCGGTCTTAGGAGTCATTACCGGTCTCTTCTTTGGCCATTCTATGGGTGCGGCAAATAGTGCTAAAAGTTCCTCGCCAGTCCTTCATCCGAAAGCTGATGCAGGGAAATCAAAACGTGATCAGGCTGGAAAATATATTGATCCAGACGATACTGATTTTTCTTGGAACATTACAGATTTGGCTAACCTCGAGCTTGGCACATACTCAACTCCAGATTTGGGAACATCCATTGAAGATGTTGTGGATGAGCACGGAAAAGCTTTGCAAGGTTCGTTTAGAAGAGATCTCATTGATTTAGAGTGGGGCGAGTTAGAAGAAGATCAGGATGATACCTATAGTCAATTCCATACCGTTCGTGATATGAGACTGACCTTTAAGAAAGAGGGAGATACCTATTATTTACAGGATCTCTATTATTCAGGAAATTATGACGAAGCTGAGGACGATTTTATGACCTCATCTTACTATGACAACCTCAAAGTCGGAGATTCCAAAACTGGTAAGGATGGCGTTTCTTACAAGGAAGTTTTGAAAGATAATACCATTTATTCTCTCTCTTTGTCTGCAGATGAAGACTACAAAACACATGATATTGTCACTACTATGACGATCCGTTTTAAATCTTCAACGACAGACCAATATAAGTTAACGTTTGTGAAACAATCAGATGGAGATTTCCTTCTTGCTAAAAAAGGTGA
>NZ_CAJPOU010000035.1 GCF_905372335.1 Streptococcus sp. A12 | reverse complement strand
AAAAGCTGATGAAATCAGCGTAGTAGAGCTCACTCAACCACTGCGTCTTGCTCGATAATCCAAATACAATTGAGAGGCTAGGACTTTTGTCCCAGCCTCTTTTTTGATGCTTTCTATAATTATAGTTTGAAACTATATACCATTCAAGAAAACAAGATTAACGCAAATCATTGTGGATGATGGGATGGACTGTTATAATAACCTTATTCATTTATCTCATGTAGCACTTATAGGAAAGGAATCCACATGTCAGATTTACTAAATATTTATAAAGAATTGCAAGCTAAAAAATGGGTGGACTTGAGTCACCAAATCAATGCGGAAAGTCCACACTTTCCAGCCCTTCCTGCTTTGCAACAAGAAGATCTTTTCACATTAAAAGATGGTTTCCATGTTCAAAAATTTACAGTGGTTGGTCAATACGGAACGCATATCGATGCGCCGATTCACTTTGTAGAAGGTGGTCGTTGGTTGGATGAGATTGACCTCAAAGATCTCCTCTTGCCACTCTATGTTATCGACAAGTCTAAAGAAGTAGCCGCCAATCCAAACTTTATCTTGAGCAAACAAGATATCTTAGACTTTGAGGCAGAGCATGGACAAATTGCTGAGGGTGCTTTTGTTGCCTTCCGTAGTGATTGGTCAAAACGTTGGCCAGATCAAGATGCTATGCGTAACCTCGATGAAAATGGGGTTCAACAAAGTCCAGGATGGAGTCGTGAAGCTTTGGAATTCTTGATTCATGAACGCCATGTCAAGGCTGTGGGTCATGAAACCTTTGACACAGATGCTGGTATTCCAGCAGCAGAGCATGGCTTGGTCAATGAATACTACCTTTTGGAACAAAATATCTACCAAGTAGAAGTCTTGAACCACTTGGATCAAGTGCCAGCAGTAGGTGCCTTGATTTCAATTGCCTTCCCTCACTGGGACAAGGCAACTGGTTCACCTGTTCGTGCCATTGCTATCTTGCCTTAAAAAAACAGAGCCTGAAGCGTATCTTCAGGCTCTTTTATATGGATGTTGAAATCTATTAGTGAATCTGATGGTTATCTTATCAAACCTAGTTATCTTACAAAAATGTAAGGAAAGAAAGTTAAAATGAAAGATTAGACTATGGTAGCTCCAATGATGATCCATTAAAATAAAAACAGAAGAAAAAGGCTTGTCAGACAAACCTTTTCTGATATTAGCGCATGGTAACGAATTCTTCGGATCCAGTTGGATGAATAGCGACTGTTGCATCGAAATCAGCTTTTGTGGCTCCCATCTTGATAGCAACGGCAAATCCTTGGATCATTTCATCCACCCCATACCCAAGTCCATGGAGACCGACAACGGTTTCTTCCGGTCCTGCAGTGATGAGTTTAAATTTAGCCAACTGACGATGCTGGGTCACAGCTGAATACATAGAGGCGAAACTTGAAGTATAGACCTTGATAGCTTCTTTTCCATATTGTTTTTCGGCTTCTTCTTGAGTGAGACCGACTGTACCAATAGCAGGATGGGAAAAGATAACGGTCGGAATGGTTGCGTAGTCCATTTTAGCATCGGTTTTTCCATTAAAGAGACGTTCGGATAGGGTACGCCCTGCCTTGATAGCGACAGGAGTTAATTCTTTTTCGCCTGTGACATCTCCAAGAGCATAGATGCTAGGAACAACCGTATTCTGGTATTCATCCACTGCAATGAATCCTTTTTCATTTAAGGTGACGCCTGCAGCTTCTAGATGGAGGTCTTGGACGTTTGGTTTTCGGCCGGTCGCCCAGATGACATGATCAGCGACAAAAGATGTTTGATCTTCGAAATACACTCGGATTTGACCATTTTCTTCCTTTGTGAGTCGGACAGGAACCTTGTGAGGATGGAGAGGCAATCCTTGTTTATCCATCTCCTCCATTAAGCCATCGACAATGTAAGAATCAAACTTTCTTAAAGGACGATCACCTCGAACGAAGAGGTCTGTCTTAACACCAAGGGCATGTAGCACACCGGCTAGTTCTACCGCAATGTAGCCAGCGCCAATAATGGCAACTGATTTTGGTAGTTCTTCCCAAGCAAAGACATCGTCAGAGGTTTCTCCTAGGTCTGCTCCAGCTAGATCTGGGATGTAAGCATGAGCTCCTGTAGCGATCACAATGTGTTTAGCCTTGATGGTTTCCCCGTTGACTTCGACTGTATGGGCGTCGACAAAGCGAGCGCGACCTTGGATATACTCCACACCATTTCGTTTAAAACTGCCATCATAAGAAGAACGAGCCCGATCAATATAAGCTTCGCGATTTTTTCTTAAGGTCGCAAAATCAAAATTGGTCTGTTCAGAAGTAAACCCATAATCTGGACCGTAATCACGAATGGCTTCAGCAATTTGGGCGCCATACCACATAATTTTTTTAGGGACACATCCTTTGTTGACACAGGTCCCACCTAGTTGCTTTTCTTCAATAACAGCAGCTCGGGCTCCATGTTCTCCCGCTCGGTTCATGGTAGCAATCCCTCCGCTACCTCCACCTATGGAGATAATATCAAATTCTTTCATGGTTAGTACTCCTTTGTTGATTTACACTTTCATTGTAACAACAAAGGTTACAAAAATCAAGAAATTGCCATCGTTGAATAGGAGGAGAAAACAAGATAGCAAAAAAAACGTGCAAAACAGATGATTCTGAATTGAAAAATGAGGAAATATGATATACTAAACTTATAATTTGAAACGCTTTCGAATATTGGAGGAAAGAAATGAAGAAATTTAAAAAATGGCAAATTATTACAGCGACTGGTGCTGCTATAGCAGTTGTAGGAATGGGGAGCTGGCTTGCTTTTGGAAAATCAGGTAGTGGCCCTGAAGAAATGGTCGATATGACACCTATGGTACAAACCGTGAAAGAAGGTTCGATTGCTTCCTCTGTTTTATTGACAGGTAAGGTCACAGCCAATCAAGAACAATATATTTATTTTGACGGAACCAAAGGAGATTTGCAATCCATCCTAGTGAATGTCGGGGATCAAGTAACCGCTGGCCAAGCTATTGTTCAATATAGTAGTACAGAAGCGCAATCTGCCTATGACGCGGCGGTACGTGCGGTCAATAAGGCAGATCGTCAATTGAACGATCTCATGACCAATGGAGTGACCATTGATACAACAGGGGATGAGGAAGCAGATAGCAAATCAGCCTCTCAAGCCCAACGCTCTTTGGACACACAAGTGGGTGATTTGCGCGATGCCCGTGCGGATGCTGTAGCCAATATGGAAAAAGCTAAAGCTTTGTTGGATGCTACAACCGTAAAAAGTAGTACAGATGGAACGGTTGTAGAAGTCAATAAAGATGTCTCCAAATCAACAACCGGAACCAACCAAACCCTTGTTCATATTGTCAGCAACGGTAACCTTCAAGTAAAAGGTGAGTTGTCTGAGTACAATCTAGCCAACATTTCAGTTGGTCAGGAAGTGACCTTAACCTCTAAGGTCTATCCTGGGAAAAAATGGACTGGAAAGATTAGCTATGTTGCCAATTATCCGACAGAAGCTGGTCAGGCTGGTGCAAATGCCGCAGGTTCTGGACAAGGAACAGGGGGAGCTAAATATCCGTTTACGGTAGATATTACCAGTGAGATTGGTGATTTGAAACAAGGCTTCTCTGTCAATATTGAAGTAAAAAGTTCAACCATCCATCCTTTGGTTCCTGTGACAAGTGTCTTATCAGACGGCGATCAAAGCTATGTTTGGACGATTGAAGCTGGCAAGGCTAAAAAAGTCAATGTTACCTTAGGAAATGCAGATGCAGAAAATCAAGAAATCTTATCTGGTTTGAACAAGGATGCTCAAGTCATCACCAACCCTTCTGGCGATTTGGAAGATGGGAAAGAGGTCGGAAAATATGACAAAATTGATTGAGCTGAAAAACATCAATAAAAGTTATCAAAATGGCGATCAAACCCTACAGGTATTAAAGGATATCCATTTAGATGTGGAAGAAGGGGAATTTCTAGCTATCATGGGACCTTCCGGGTCTGGGAAATCTACCCTAATGAACATCATTGGTCTTCTGGATCGTCCGACCAGCGGTGAGTATAGGCTAGAGGGGGAAGAAGTAGGAAATCTTAGTGAGAAGAAATTAGCCCAGGTTCGCAATGAGCAAATAGGCTTTGTCTTCCAACAATTCTTTCTTCTATCGAAACTCAATGCTTTTCAAAATGTCGAGCTTCCCTTGATTTATGCAGGAGTGAATCCTTCTAAACGAAAGGAATTAGCTGAACAATTTTTAAAGAAAGTTGAGCTAGATACGCGGATGCACCACCTTCCTTCGGAACTGTCTGGAGGGCAAAAACAACGGGTGGCCATCGCGCGTGCTTTGGTCAATCATCCTTCTATTATCTTAGCGGATGAACCAACAGGAGCTCTTGACTCCAAGACCGGCGATCAGATTATGGAGCTTTTGACAGCCCTCAATCAAGAAGGCAAAACCATTATCATGGTGACCCATGAAACGGAGATTGCTGCCTATGCCAAACGTCAGATTGTCATTCGAGATGGAGTGATTTCTTCGGATAGCCGCAACGAAAGGAGGGCCTGATGCAGAACTGGAAATTCGCTATTAGTTCCATTATGGGACATAAAATGAGATCGTTCTTAACCATGGTAGGGATTATCATCGGGGTTGCCTCAGTCGTTGTCATCATGGCTCTCGGAGATGGGATGAAAGCGGGAGTGACTAAGACCTTTACCAAGGATCAACAATATGTTCAGATTTCCTATTCCGCCCGAAAGAGTGGCTACATGACTGGTTTTAATCTTGGACCAGAACCTGTCTCAGAAGAAGGAGGCGCAGAAGGTGGTGGCGAAGGCGGTGTTGCCAGTGAAGAAGACCAAGGAATGTCACCGCCAGCTGGCTATGGAGAGGAAAGTAGCGAGGACGTTGACAACCCAATCCTTGAAACACCACCCGTCGTTCAAGAAGAATGGGTCAAGGAATTGACCAAGATTCCTGGTATTGATGGCTACTATGTTGGTAATACGACCAATGCCACTATCTCCTATCAGAAGAAAAAATCTGAAGGGGTCAATATCATGGGAGTCAATGATACTTATTTCTCAGTAAGAAAATTTGAATTAGTTTCAGGAAGAAAACTAAATCCTTCAGATTATCAGAGTTTCTCACGGGTCATCATGTTGGATGAAGGCTTAGCTTCGACCTTGTTTGGAACGGAAAGTGCCCTCAACCAAGTGGTTGCTGTCGGAGACAACAACTATCGGGTGGTAGGGATCTTCAAGGATCCAAATGCTGGATCTGCATTATACGGGGTTTCTTCTGGAGGAAGTGCCTTGATGGCCAATACCCAAGTAGCTTCAGAATTTGGAACAGAAGAAATTTCTACTATTGTGGTGCATATCCCGGATGTCAAACAGATTAAACCAACTGGGATCGAAGCGGCGAAAAAATTAACCGAGTTGTCGGGAGTTCGCCAAGGAGAGTTCCAAATCTTTAACATGGATAGTATCTTGGAGCAGACCAATCAAATGCTCGGTATTATGACAACAGTCATTGGTGCGATTGCAGGAATCTCCCTTCTCGTTGGTGGGATTGGGGTCATGAATATCATGTTGGTTTCTGTGACCGAGCGGACACGTGAAATCGGTCTGAGAAAAGCTCTTGGAGCTACTCGTGGAAAAATCTTGATTCAATTCCTCATCGAATCCATGGTCTTGACCATGATGGGAGGAATTCTCGGTCTGGGATTGGCTTATGGTGTCAATGCCCTCATCGCCACAGCTGCCGCAGGTGCTCTAGAAGGACCACCAGTCGTCTCCATGTCAGTGGCTATCGGAAGTATCATCTTTTCAGCTTGTGTCGGAATTGTCTTTGGTATCTTACCAGCAAGCAAGGCATCAAAACTGGATCCGATTGAAGCTCTTCGCTATGAATAAGGATGAATGCCCTACATGCTTGACTCGGATGAAGTAGAATTTGATTATGAATGAATGGAATGTGATGGAAAAGGGAGAAGGAACCCTTTCCTTACATTCCTTTTTTCATTTTTCCCGCTCAAGAATAGTGTATTTCCCCGTCAAATATGATAAAATAGGGGAGAATAACTTAGGAGGTTCCAAATGACTACTGAACATATGGAAGAATTAAATGACCAGCAGATTGTCCGTCGCGAAAAGATGGCGGCCCTTCGTGAACAAGGAATCGACCCATTTGGAAAGCGATTCGAACGAACTGCAGATTCTGGTCAATTGAAAGAAAAATATTCAGAATTAGATAAAGAACAACTTCATGACTTGAACGAAACGGCCATTATTGCGGGTCGTCTTGTAACCAAACGTGGGAAAGGGAAGGTTGGCTTTGCCCACCTTCAAGACCGTGAAGGTCAAATCCAAATTTACGTTCGGAAAGATGCGGTCGGTGAAGAAAATTATGAAATTTTCAAAAAGGCTGACCTTGGAGATTTCCTTGGGGTAGAAGGAGAAGTGATGCGGACAGACATGGGTGAGCTTTCCATCAAAGCTACTCACATCACACACTTGTCTAAAGCCCTTCGTCCCTTGCCTGAAAAATTCCACGGACTTTCAGATGTGGAAACCATCTACCGCAAACGCTACTTGGATTTGATTTCGAATCGTGAAAGCTTTAATCGCTTTGTAACCCGTTCGAAAATCATTTCAGAAATCCGTCGTTATTTGGATGGTCAAGGCTTCCTTGAAGTAGAAACCCCTGTTCTTCACAATGAAGCTGGTGGAGCATCTGCGCGTCCGTTTATCACTCACCATAATGCCCAAAACATTGACATGGTCCTTCGTATCGCTACCGAACTTCACTTGAAACGCCTGATTGTTGGTGGGATGGAACGCGTCTATGAGATTGGACGTATCTTCCGTAACGAAGGAATGGATGCAACCCACAACCCAGAATTTACTTCCATCGAAGTCTACCAAGCCTATGCTGACTACCAAGATATTATGGACTTGACGGAAGGGATTATCCAACACGCTGCGAAAGCCATTCATGGGGATGGTCCAGTTGATTATCAAGGAACTGAAATTAAAATCAATGAACCATTCAAGCGTGTCCACATGGTGGATGCGATCAAGGAAATTGCTGGTGTTGACTTCTGGCAGGAAATGAGCTTTGAAGAAGCAGTAGCCCTTGCTAAAGAAAAACATGTGCCAGTTGAAAAACACTACACTGAAGTGGGGCATATCATCAATGCCTTCTTCGAAGAATATGTGGAAGAAACCTTGACACAACCAACCTTTGTCTATGGACACCCTGTAGCTGTATCACCATTGGCTAAGAAGAATGACGAAGATCCTCGTTTCACAGATCGTTTCGAGCTCTTCATCATGACAAAGGAATATGCTAATGCCTTTACAGAATTGAACGATCCAATCGACCAATTGGAACGTTTCGAAGCGCAGGCACGCGCAAAAGAATTGGGAGACGACGAAGCAACTGGAATTGACTACGATTATGTAGAAGCTCTTGAATATGGTATGCCACCAACAGGAGGATTGGGAATCGGTATTGACCGTCTCTGCATGCTCCTTACTGATACGACTACTATCCGTGACGTATTGCTCTTCCCAACTATGAAATAAGCTAAAAGAAAACACTGATCACAAGATCAGTGTTTTTTAGTCTCCAAATAAGAGGTATCATTCCAAGTTTCTAAGTAAAAGTGCTTAAAATCATCTGTTGTCAAAATGGTCACACTAGCATTGTTGAGGCCACCGTTTTTACGGAGTTCCTCTGGATTATAGCCAAGTAGGCTCCGAATAGAAGCGGTTAAATTAGCCCCATGGCCAACGATTAGAATGGCCTCGCCAGACTGGTCTTTTAAACTTTTGATAAAATTTTCGGTCCGTTGGGTGGTTTCTTCAACGGATTCTGCTCCGAAAATATCGTGGTGAAACTCAGCTAAATTATGACGAAAGGCCTTCATTTCCTCCGGATAGAGAGCCTTCAACTCCACAATTTTTCTACCTTCTAACCTACCAAGCCGCCATTCCCGTAGAGCAGGAGTCTCTTGGAGGGAGATAGGATGTTGATTTTGCTCGAGAATGATTTGAGCAGTATGGACAGCTCTAGGCAAGTCACTTGAATAAGCTGCATCAAAGTATGTTTGAGATAAATGCTGGCCCAAGGCTTTTAACTGTTGGATGGAAGATTCTAAAAGCGGAGAGTCACCATTTGCTCCTTGGATACGTCCCTCTTCATTCCACTCAGTACGTCCGTGACGGACAAAATATAATTTCATATTGGTTTTATCCTTTACTCGACTAAGTCTTCGAAGTTAGCCTTGACAAAATCAGCTAAATCTTGCGCCTTGATTTGAATGCTATGACCAACTTCACCTGCAGAGACAATCATCTGATCGAGTTCCAGGGCAGACTGGTCAATAAAAATAGGGTAGTTGTGTTTTTGTCGAATGCCAACAGGATTATTGGCTCCGTGGACATATCCCGTCGTCCTTTCTAAGTCTTTTTGCAGAATCATACTAACTTTTTTATTGCCAGATAGTTTAGCCAATTTTTTTTCTGACAAGTGGGCAGATATGGGAACAATCCCAATGACGGGACCAGTTTTATCACCTGTTAGAGCCAGTGTCTTATAGATTTGATCAGTCGTAATTCCTTCTGGGATGATTCCCTCAAGAGCATTGATTTGCAATCCTGTATGGTCGATTTTTGCTTTCTGCAGTATTTGTTCAACCAATGTTTTTTTTACTTTTTGTTTTTTTGCCATCTCACTCTTCTCTTTCTCTTAATTTCCTAACATTATATCATACTATTTGAGTTTCCGTTCAAGAGAAAAAGAGGCAGTTGCCTCTTTTAATTCTTATCTACAGTAAATAGTTTTCGGTAGATTTTTTCTCGATTCTGTGTAGGAGCAATCTGGTTCAAGTCCAAGTAGTGGGTGAAACCATTCAATTGTCCCTGAGAGGTGTACTGATGAAGATCATACTCGTCATCAGTAGATGGTGCTGCATTGTAGTAGCCGTCATCATGACCATAAGTTGGAATCCAGAGGGCGGTAAATTTATCAGTGGAGATACTATGTTCTTCCATGAAATAGGTCCCGATATAGATTCCGATATTTTTGGCTCCCAATGATTCTAGTTTGGCACGGAAGGCCTCCACGCCAGCGTTCATATCACCCATCGTTTTTTCTTCTACATCCAGCCAATAATAGGTTGGTTTGTATTTTTTGGATGCCTGATAGAACTCTTCTGCTTCCTTTTCCATTTCTTTTTTGTCCTTGGAAGCTACGTAAGCATATACCGCAACTGGAATATTTCGTTTTTGAAACTCTTTAATATGAGTTTCGTATGATTTGTCTATTCCATTTAAATAAGTCGCGGCATTTTCTTTTTTAGCTTGAGCTCCACTATGAACTCGAACAATGACTCCGGAAACATTTTGTGCTAAGAGATCATAATCAATCTCGCTTGGCAATTGCCAACCAGAGATATCGATAATTGGTCGATTCAAAAATTCTTGATCTAATTCTTCAACTGAGTCAGAAGAAGAGGAAGATGGGATTTTTGTTTGATTGGTGTTCTTTGCCTCTTGTAGGGTCTTGTTTTTAGCAAGTTGATTTCTTTGGATATCTGCCACTGTTTTAGAAATTACCAAAAAGGAAAAGATACTTGCGAAAAAGACAAAGAGGACAATTGGTTTAATCCTTTTTCTCATACAGATTCATTTTACCGTAAAAGACGGAAAAAGGCAAAACAAAGGGCCTGAAAACAGGAAAAACAAGATGATATGATAGTGAATCAGAGGAACGATTTTCTTTGCTTCCTCACAATAGTTGGAGTAGAAATAAGAGTCAGACTGGTTTGTTTGATCATCTTTTGAAAGTGAAAACCGAATCTTATTTGGTCTTTCCTTTTTTTTACTATTGAAAGGTGATATAATGAAATTTGAAAATTAGAAGTATGGGTGTTACATGAAATTAGAAAAACGTCATTTTTTAAACTATTCGATCCTGATCCCTTACCTCCTTTTGTCAGTATTGGGATTGATAGTAGTCTACTCGACAACGAGTGCCTTAGCCATCCAAAAAGGGCTTAGTCCTTTCGGGATGATCAGAAGCCAGGGGATCTTTTTTGTTCTAAGTTTGATCACTATTCTGATTACCTATAAGGTGAAATTAAATGTCCTTAAGAAAAAGGGCTTCATCGGAATTTTTATTATAGCTGAGACGATCCTTCTTTTGCTATCACGTTTCATCACAGATACGGTGAATGGTGCGCATGGATGGTTGAGTTTTGGAGGTTTCTCTATTCAGCCAGCTGAGTATTTGAAGATTATCATCGTCTGGTACTTGGCCTTGGTCTTCTCTAAAAAGCAAGAAGAAATTCAACGATATGATTACCAAGCGTTAACCCACAATCAATGGCTTCCTCGAGATTTGTCGGATTGGCGTTGGATGGTGCTCTTCCTGATTGCTATTGTGGTCATCATGCCAGACTTAGGAAATGCGACCATTCTTGCACTGACAACCTTAATTATGATTAGTGCAAGTGGTATAGCTTACCGCTGGTTTTCAAGCCTATTAGCTATCCTAGTAGGAGGTTCAACCGTTCTTCTTTATTCTATTCAGCTTATCGGGGTAGAGCGTTTCTCCAAGATCCCTGTCTTTGGATATGTAGCGAAACGATTCAGTGCTTTTTACAACCCCTTTAATGATTTATCAGATTCGGGACATCAACTAGCCAATTCTTATTACGCCATGAGTAATGGGGGCTGGTTTGGCCTTGGACTTGGAAATTCGATTGAAAAGCAAGGGTACTTGCCAGAAGCTCATACAGACTTTGTCTTTTCAATCGTTATTGAAGAACTTGGTTTTGTGGGAGCTAGTCTCATCCTAGCCTTGTTGTTCTTCTTAATTTTACGCATTATTCTTGTCGGGATTCGGGCAAGAGATCCATTTAATTCAATGATGGCGATTGGTATAGGAGGGATGCTCCTGACCCAAACCTTCATCAACATTGGTGGGATTTCTGGGCTGATTCCTTCGACAGGGGTGACCTTCCCTTTCCTTTCACAAGGAGGAAATAGTTTGTGGGTCTTATCCATTGCGATTGCCCTTGTCTTGAATATTGATGCGAGTGAAAAGCGCGCCCTAGCTACTCAAGAGGATCCTTCTTACGAGAAGCCTCAGAAAATTCAGAGCTATTACTAAATCGGAGTGAGTAAAGAAAGGAGTTATCATGACTTTACAAAAACTAGAGAGCTATACCAACAAAGAAATTATCAAAGAAGAAGCAGAGATTTTAACCACTATTTTAGAAGATATTGCTAAAAATTTGGTGAGTCCAGAAACCTTTGATAAGATTCTTGAATTGAAAAAACTATCTGTTTCAAAAGACTATTTAAAATTGGATCAAATTGTCAAAGAGCTATCAAATGAAGAGATGACCGTGATTTCTCGCTACTTTGCCATTCTCCCATTGTTGATTAATATCTCTGAAGACGTTGATTTGGCTTTTGAAATCAATCATCAAAATAATGTGGGGCAGGACTATCTAGGGAAACTATCGTCCACCATTCGCCAGGTAGCTGAGACTGAAAATGCACAGGAAATCTTGGAGCACCTCAATGTAGTACCGGTATTGACCGCTCATCCGACCCAAGTGCAACGGAAAACCATGTTGGACTTAACCACTCACATTCACAGTCTTTTACGCCAACACCGAGATGTAAAAGCTGGCTTGATGAACGAGACTAAATGGTACAATAATTTGCGTCGTAATATCGAAATTATGATGCAAACCGATATGATCCGTGAAAAGAAACTCAAGGTAACTAATGAGATTACCAACGTCATGGAATACTATAATAGTTCCTTCCTTCAGGCTGTTCCCAACTTAATGTTGGAATACAAACGTCTTGCCAAGGAGCAAGGGATTGAGTTGCAACAACCCAAACCGATTACGATGGGAATGTGGATTGGTGGAGACCGGGATGGGAATCCTTTTGTAACCGCAGAGACCTTGAAGCGATCAGCTACGATTCAAAGTGAAGTCATTCTGAACTATTATATTCAGAAAATCTCTAGTCTTTATCGGAACTTCTCTCTCTCTACCAATCTTTCAAAAACCAGTCAAGCGGTTGAAGAGATGGCAGCCCGTTCCAGTGATACATCTGTCTTTAGAGAGAAGGAGCCCTACCGTCGGGCCTTCCATTATATTCAATCCAAGTTGGTCCAAACCTTGTTGAATATCAAGGAATGGTCTGTCGTTGGCTCAACAGTAGATGACCGTCATCCGGTTGAGCGTCTTCTCGGTGCTCACACCCATCAACAAGGAGTGGTTTCCGATTATATCGGTACCCGAATCAGTGGTGCAATCCAAGAGTTGGCAGAAGATCGCCCTCCTTATTACGAAACAGTTGAAGAATTTAAACAGGATTTGACCCTTATTCAAGAGTCATTGATTGAAAATAAGGCAGAAGCTTTAATCTCAGGGGAGTTTGCTGAGTTATTAGAAGCAGTAGAAGTCTTTGGATTCTTCTTGGCTTCGATCGATATGCGTCAAGATTCGAGTGTCCATGAAGCTTGTGTTGCGGAACTTCTCAAAGAAGCTGGAATCAATGACCATTACAGTGATTTGTCAGAAGACGAAAAGTGCGAGTTGCTTTTACAAGAGTTGTTAGAAGATCCTCGTATTTTATCTGCTACCCATGCAGAAAAATCAGAATTGCTTGAAAAAGAATTAGCTATTTTCCAAACAGCGCGTGAATTAAAAGACCGCTTAGGAGAAGATGTTATTCGCCAAACCATTATTTCTCATGCAACCAGTGTATCGGATATGCTTGAGTTGGCTATCCTGTTGAAAGAAGTGGGACTGATTGACAAGGAAAGCGCACGTGTGCAAATTGTTCCCCTCTTTGAGACGATCGAAGACTTGGATCAATCTGAAGATACAATGAGAAAGTATCTATCACTTCCAATTGCTAAACGCTGGATTGCTTCTAAGAATAACTACCAAGAAATTATGCTTGGTTATTCAGATAGTAACAAAGATGGTGGTTATCTATCTTCTTGTTGGACTCTTTATAAGGCCCAGCAACAATTAACAGCGATTGGTGACGAGTTTGGTGTGAAGATTACCTTCTTCCATGGCCGTGGTGGAACAGTTGGTCGTGGAGGCGGTCCAACCTATGAAGCCATCACCTCACAACCATTGAGATCCATTAATGACCGCATTCGTTTGACGGAGCAAGGTGAGGTCATTGGCAATAAATATGGGAACAAGGATGCAGCTTATTACAACTTGGAAATGTTGGTATCTGCAACGATTAACCGGATGATTGCTAAGCAGAAGAGTGAAAAGAGCATGTCCGATCAGTACAATGAGATAATGGACCAGATTGTTAATCGTAGCTACGATATTTATCGTGAACTGGTGTTTGGCAATGAGTATTTCTATGATTACTTCTTCGAATCCAGTCCGATTAAAGCCATTTCTAGTTTCAATATTGGTTCCCGTCCAGCAGCCCGTAAGACCATCAAAGAAATCGGTGGCTTGCGTGCCATTCCTTGGGTCTTCTCATGGTCACAGAGCCGCGTGATGTTCCCAGGTTGGTACGGTGTAGGGTCTAGTTTTAAAGAATTTATTGATGCAGCCCCTGAAAACATTGAAACCTTGCGTTATATGTACCAAAAATGGCCATTCTTCAAGTCTCTTCTTTCAAACGTAGACATGGTGCTCTCAAAAGCCAACATGAACATTGCTTTTGAATACGCCAAGCTTTGTGAGGAAGAGGAGGTTCGTGACATCTTCAATATTATCCTGGACGAGTGGCAATTGACTAAGGATGTTATTTTACAGATTGAAGGTCATGATGAACTCTTAGCTGAGAACCCTTATCTAAAAGATAGTTTAGATTATCGTATGCCATACTTTAATGTTCTAAACTATATTCAATTAGAATTAATTAAACGCCAGAGACGCGGCGAATTGCCTGCTGATCAGGACAAGTTGATTCATATCACGATCAATGGTGTCGCAACAGGATTGCGTAATTCTGGTTAATCGTGAACCTTAAACCCAATCCCGATTAAAGGGATTGGGTTTTTTACTGGAATAAAGTGAAAATGATTGTGAATAAACTCGAAAATTGGTCGCAAAGAATGAAATATCTAGCTGTTTATTTCAAAAAAGAAGTGGAAAGGAGATTTCACAAACTTTCATTTGGATAAATTCCTTTAAGAAAAAAGAAATAAGAAAAAAAGCTAGTAAAACACTTGCAATTTAAACGAAATTTGATAAAATAGTAAGGAAAGTTAGACTGTATTGCCTACTGTCTATCTAT
>NZ_CAJPOU010000034.1 GCF_905372335.1 Streptococcus sp. A12 | reverse complement strand
AGCGCATGACTGTTAATCATGATGTCGTAGGTTCGAGTCCTACTGGCGGAGTCAGTACCCGAAAGGGTTTTTTTTTATTTCTCTTTATTAATTCAGTACCCGAAAGGTTTTTTTTATTTCTCTTTATTAATAAAGTAAAAAAAGGTTCTTTCGAACCTTTTTCTTAGTTAAAGAATACATTGTATAGAGCTTTAATAGCCTGTTTTTCTTGTTCTTGATTTACGACAAACATGATGGAAACTTCGCTGGATCCTTGAGAAATCATTTGGATATTAATGTTATTTTCTGATAAAGCCTTTGTGGCTGTAGCTGTTACACCAATTTGATTTTTCATATTCTCTCCGACAATCATAATAATGGAAAGATCATGTTCAATTTCGGCATAATCTACTTGTAAATCTTGGATTAGATGTTTTAAAATTTCTTGTTCTTTAATTGGAGTCAATTCTTTTGACCGAAGAATTACTGATAAGTCGTCAATACCTGTTGGCATATGATCCCAACTAATATTCAAATCTTCTAAAATTTGCAATAATTTTCTACCAAAACCGACTTCTCTATTCATTAGGTATTTGGTGGTATTAATGCTGACAAATCCAGAGTCTCCTGCAATCCCAACGACTTTAACATTTTCATCGGTATGGTTCAGCACAATCTTCGTACCTGGATGTTTTGGATTGTTGGTGTTTTTGATCACCATTGGAATCTTTCCACGATATGCAGGAACAAGTGCTTCATCATGTAGGACACTAAAGCCAGCATAGGCTAATTCACGCATCTCCTTATAGGTTAATTCAGGAATAGAATGTGGCTGTTTGATAATGCCTGGGTGAGCTGCAAAAATACCATCGACGTCTGTAAAGTTCTCGTAGAGATCTGCTTTAACTCCCGCTGCGATAATTGATCCTGTAATATCAGAACCACCTCTTGAAAAAGTACAGACTTGTCCTTCTCTAGTAATTCCAAAGAATCCAGGGATCACTAAAATTTCATTATGGTTTCTCAGTTCTTCAATCTTATCGTAACTAGAAGGGAGAATGCGGGCATTGCAAGGTTCACTTGTTACAAAGATACCTGCATCTTTTGGATGGATATATTTTGCTTCTAAACCCTTTTTTACAAAGTAAGCTGCAATGAGTTTCGCATTGTTATTTTCTCCAGCTGCTAAGAAGGTAT
Organism: Streptococcus sp. A12; assembly: GCF_905372335.1. Taxonomy (GTDB): domain Bacteria; phylum Bacillota; class Bacilli; order Lactobacillales; family Streptococcaceae; genus Streptococcus. The sequence continues at coordinate 13,325 of NZ_CAJPOU010000034.1, read as the reverse complement.
CATATAAGAAAGTGTTGTCAGACTTGGGAAGTGTTGCAAGGGATTTGATATCTCTAGCAATCTCTTCGATAATTTCCTCGTCTAAGTCTAACTCCTCTGTAATAAATCGATAGCGATTGATAATCCATTCTTGGCTTTGGTTCGTATCTTTACCGTTGGTATATTCTTTATAATACTTGATGAGGGCATCTGTGACTTTTGTGTCCTCAGCATTGCGTTTCCCTGGAGCAGAAACGACCACGTATTGACGGGCTTCATCTTCTTTAACGATATTGAATACTTTTTCTAACTGGGTAGCAGAAGCTAATGAACTACCACCAAATTTAACTACTTTCATGTGGACTCCTTTACACAACTTTCTTTAAATTATACCAAAGATAGAGCTTGGTTACAATCTAAAAAAGCACTGTTATCAAGCGAGTCTTTCGGGTGAGACACTTTGTTATGAAAATGTAATTTACTTTTCAAAGTAGTTGTGCTAAAATAATATGAAATTAAATAAGTTCAACCATCAAACAATTTGAATGGCTAATTAGTAAAGAGGTGGCTTATGGTGTTCGAAACGATTATTTATTCTGTAGAAGAGGATCTCGCATCTATTATTTTAAATAGACCAGAGGTTTCAAATGGTTTTAACATTTCAATGTGTCAGGAAATCCTTGAAGCATTAGAATTAGCTGAGAAGAATCCAGATGTTCGTTTTATTTTATTTAAAGCAGTCGGCAAGGTTTTTTCAGTTGGTGGTGATTTAGCTGAGATGAAACGGGCTGTTGATGCTGATGATATCGACTCGTTAACGCAAATTGCGGAATTGGTCAATCAAATCTCTAAAAAAATGAAGCAAATTCCAAAACCAGTGATTATGGTTGCAGATGGTGCGGTTGCAGGAGCAACTGCTAATATGGCAGTAGCGGCGGACTTTTGTATTGCTTCTGATAAAGCGAAGTTTATTCAAGCCTTTGTTGGGGTCGGTTTGGCTCCTGATGCCGGTGGTCTATTCCTTTTAGGAAGAGCCATTGGTTTGATTAGAGCAACTCAGTTAGCAATGACTGGTGAACCATTAGGTGCTGAAAAAGCTCTGGAATATGGCGTTGTGTACAAAGTTTCTGAAGTAGAAAAATTAGACAAAACTGTCAACCAACTACTCATAAAGTTAAGACGTAGCTCAGACAATTCTTTTGCTGCGATTAAAGAGTTGGCTTGGTCTAGCATGCTGACTGAATGGGATCGTTATGCTGAAATTGAGTTGAGATTGCAGAGAAATCTTTCTCTAAAGGAAGACTTTAAAGAAGGAGTTATTGCCTATTCAGAGCGTCGGCGCCCAAAATTTCAAGGAAAATAAAAAAGTAAAATTTTTATGTTTTTGTTGCTGTGGCTTGCTATTTGGTTTGATTTTTGATAAAATTCGATTATCAAAGTAATGAATAGGGGGTGTGGTTTTTGAATTTTCAACTAGTCAATGATTACCTTACATCCATTTTTAACAACGTATTAGTCATCGAAGAAACTAGTTTACGTAGCAGTCGATTTAATGATGTTTCCATTAAGGAAATGCACACCATTGATGTCATCGGCTCAACACCAAACGCAACTCCAAGTGATATTTCGCGTTCGTTAATGGTAACGTTAGGTACAGTCACTACCAGTTTAAATAATCTTGAACGAAAAGGTTATATTGAACGAACGAGATCAGAAGTTGATCGTCGGGTCGTCCATTTGAGTTTGACCAAAAGAGGCAAGCTCTTGTATCGGCTTCACCAACAATTTCACAAGCGGATGGTCAATCAAATTATTGATGGGATGTCTCCAGATGAACGGAAAGTGATGCAAAAAGGGTTGCAGAATCTTTATCGTTTCTTGGAGGAGTTGAAATAATGACTTTTGCAAAAATTAGTCAGGTAGCCCATTATGCGCCAAGCCAAGTGATTTCTAATCAGGATCTTTCTGAACGGATGGATACCAGCGATGAGTGGATTGCTAGTCGAACAGGAATTCGGAAGCGTCATATTTCTCAATCTGAATCAACCAGCGATTTAGCTACGGAAGTGGCTCGTCGCTTGCTTGAAAAAAGTGGTTTACAAGCGGATCAGTTGGATTTTATTATTGTTGCAACGATTTCGCCCGATTCCATGATGCCATCCACTGCAGCTCGTGTTCAAGCTAAAATTGGGGCTTCTAAAGCTTTCGTCTTTGATTTGACAGCAGCTTGTAGTGGATTTGTCTTTGCGCTTGCGACTGCTGAAAAGTTGCTTCGGTCTGGCCAGTACAAACGAGGAATCGTTATCGGAAGTGAAACCTTATCGAAAGTGATTGATTGGGAAGATCGGACAACAGCGGTCCTATTTGGGGATGGTGCTGGCGGTGTTTTATTGGAAGCTTCCGAACAACAAACTTTTTTAGCTGAAAGTTTATTTTCAGATGGTTCTCGTGGAGAGGTTCTTCAATCATCATCTGTTGGTTTATCTTCACCATATTCTGATAAGGAAGAAGATAAAAAATATTTATCAATGGATGGAAGAGCAGTCTTTGATTTTGCTATTCGGGATGTGGCTAAGAGTATTAAACATATGTTGGCTAATGCTCCAGTAGCTGTTGATGAAATTGACTACTTTCTCTTACACCAGGCAAATGACCGTATCTTAGATAAAATGGCTAAGAAAATCGGGGTTGATCGGGAAAAACTTCCTGCAAATATGATGGAATATGGCAACACTAGTGCTGCAAGTATTCCAATTTTATTATCGGAGTGTGTCGACCAAGGACTAATCAAATTGGATGGAAGTCAAATAATTCTTCTGTCAGGATTTGGTGGAGGTTTGACATGGGGCTCACTTCTTGTTACAATCTAGTTAAACATGTGGAAACACATTTTAAAATTTTTTATTATTTTAAGGAGGCCAATCATGGCAGTATTTGAAAAAGTACAAGAAATTATCGTTGAAGAACTTGGTAAAGAACCATCAGAAGTAACTCTTGAGTCTACTTTTGAAGATCTTGAAGCTGATTCATTGGATTTGTTCCAAGTGATTTCAGAAATTGAAGATGCATTCGACATTCAAATTGAAACTGAAGAAGGATTGTCTACTGTAGGTGACCTTGTTGCTTACGTAGAAGAAAAAACTAAATAATAATGGATGAGAGTATCGAAAGATATTCTCTCTTGTTTAGGTAATAGTTTGACGCTCAAAGCAAAGAACCGCTTTCAAACTATTACTTAAGCGAAAATGAGGAAGGTACTATGCAAACACGAATTACTGAATTATTAAACATTAAATATCCAATTTTCCAAGGTGGTATGGCTTGGGTAGCGGATGGAGATCTTGCTGGGGCTGTATCTAATGCAGGTGGTCTTGGGATCATCGGTGGAGGAAATGCACCTAAAGAAGTTGTCAAAGCGAATATTGATCGTGTCAAATCCATTACTGACAAACCTTTTGGAGTCAATATCATGCTCCTTTCTCCTTTTGCAGATGACATCGTTGACTTGGTTATCGAAGAAGGGGTTAAAGTTGTTACCACTGGTGCAGGGAATCCTGGGAAATACATAGATCGTTTCCATGAAGCGGGCATTACCGTTATTCCGGTTGTACCTTCAGTAGCTTTAGCAAAACGGATGGAAAAACTAGGTGCGGATGCTGTCATTGCTGAGGGAATGGAAGCAGGAGGTCATATTGGTAAATTGACGACCATGACCTTGGTTCGTCAAGTGGTCGAAGCGGTCTCTATTCCAGTTATCGGTGCTGGTGGTGTTGCAGATGGTGCAGGAGCGGCTGCAGTCTTCATGCTTGGAGCAGATGCTGTTCAAGTGGGAACACGATTTGTCGTTGCTAAAGAATCAAATGCTCACCAAAACTTTAAGAATAAAATCTTGAAAGCTAAGGACATTGATACAGTGGTGTCTGCGTCAGTTGTTGGCCACCCAGTTCGTGCGATTAAGAATAAATTGGCTTCTGCCTATAACCAAGCTGAAAAAGATTTCTTGGCAGGTAAAAAGACTCAAGAAGAAATTGAAGAATTAGGAGCAGGTGCTCTTCGCAATGCTGTTGTTGACGGAGACGTTGATAATGGATCTGTGATGGCAGGACAAATTGCAGGTCTCGTAAGTAAAGAAGAAACCTGTGCTGAAATCTTAGAAGATATCTATCTTGGAGCTGCTAAGGTCATTCAGAAAGAAGCAGCTCGCTGGGCAGATGTGAAATTCTAACAAGTAAAGGAAAGGAAGAGAACAGTGACAAAACGTGCCTTCTTATTTGCTGGTCAAGGTGCCCAAAAATTGGGGATGGCTAGTGATTTGTATGCAACTTATCCCGTTGTCAAAGAGACATTTGATACGGCTAGTCGTATTCTAGGTTATGATTTGCGTGAATTGATTGATTCTGACGAAGAAAAACTCAATCAAACACGCTATACTCAACCAGCTATTTTGACAACTTCTGTAGCTATTTATCGTCTATTAGCAGAAAATGGCATAACACCGGATATTGTGGCTGGTCTCTCCCTGGGAGAATATTCTGCTTTGGTTGCCGCAGGCGCTCTTTCCTTTGAAGAAGCGGTCGCCTTGGTAGCTAAGCGAGGGGAATTTATGGAAACAGCTGCGCCTGCTGGAAGCGGGAAGATGGTAGCTGTTATGAATACTGATCCTGCCTTGATTGAAGAAATCTGTCAACAGGCTTCTGAAAAGGGAGTTGTAACACCAGCTAACTACAATACTCCTGCCCAAATTGTGATTGGTGGAGAGGTTGAAGCTGTGGATTATGCAGTTGAACTCTTACAAGAAGCAGGGGCAAAACGGTTGATTCCTCTGAATGTCTCTGGTCCTTTCCATACGTCCTTACTTGCTTCTGCTAGTGAAAAACTAGCGGCTGAACTTGAAAAAGTTCCTTTTAAGGACTTTAGCTTGCCTTTGGTTGGGAATACAGAAGCAAAGATCATGAAATCAGACGAAATCAAAGCTTTATTAGCTCGCCAAGTGATGGAGCCCGTTCGTTTCTATGATTCGATTGCGACGATTCAAGAGTTTGGAGTAGATGAAGTGATTGAAATTGGTCCAGGTAAGGTCTTGACTGGTTTCTTGAAAAAGATTGATAAAACTCTTCCAACGAAAAATGTGGAGGATCAAGCCAGCCTTGATGCCCTACTGAACGAATAAGATGAGGTGACTATGGAACTAAAGAATAAAAATGTATTTGTTACTGGCTCAAGTCGAGGCATTGGATTGGCTATTGCGCATAAATTTGCGTCAAAAGGTGCCAACATTGTCTTAAATAGTCGTGGAGAGCTCCCGGCAGGCCTAGTGGATGAATTTGCCTCATACGGTGTGAAGGTAGTTGGTGTTACTGGGGACGTATCCCAAGCTGCGGAAGCGAAACGAATGGTCGCGGAAGCGATTGAAGCACTTGGCTCAGTAGACATCCTTGTCAACAATGCTGGGATTACCAATGATAAGCTCATGTTGAAATTGACGGAAGAAGATTTCGAGCAAGTCTTGAAGGTGAATTTGACCGGTGCTTTTAATATGACACAATCAGTCTTAAAACCGATGACCAAAGCACGTGAAGGTGCTATCATTAACATGTCGAGTGTTGTCGGTCTGACAGGAAATGTTGGACAAGCCAACTATGCAGCCTCAAAAGCTGGTTTGATTGGTTTTTCTAAATCTGTAGCACGTGAAGTAGCTGGTAGAAATGTCCGTGTCAATGTCATTGCACCGGGCTTCATTGAGTCTGATATGACAGAAGGACTTCCTGAAAAAATTAAAGAAATGTCTCTCGCTCAAATTCCAATGAAACGATTTGGAAATACAGAAGAAGTAGCAGATGTTGCAGTCTTTCTTGCGACTCAAGAATATCTAACAGGGCAAGTCATCGCAATTGATGGTGGCTTAACCATGCAATAAAAAGAGGTAGGTTTTGAAATGAAATTAAATCGTGTTGTTGTAACAGGCTATGGCTTGACATCTCCAATAGGAAACACTCCAGAAGAATTTTGGAATAGCTTAAAAGAAGGAAAAATTGGAATTGGTCCGATTACAAAATTTGACCACAGTGACTTTGCTGTTCATAATGCAGCTGAAATCCAAGATTTCCCATTTGATAAGTACTTTATCAAGAAAGATACGAACCGCTTTGACAACTATTCTTTGTATGCCTTGTATGCCGCTCAAGAAGCTGTGAATCATGCAGGTTTAGATGTAGAGGCTATTGATAAAGATCGTTTTGGTGTCATTGTTGCTTCTGGTATTGGTGGTATCAAAGAAATCGAAGATCAAGTGATTCGTTTGCATGAAAAAGGACCAAAACGTGTCAAACCAATGACCCTTCCAAAAGCTTTGCCAAATATGGCATCTGGTAATGTTGCGATGTGTTTTGGAGCTAATGGAATTTGTAAATCGATCAACACTGCTTGTGCCTCTTCCAATGATGCGATTGGAGATGCTTTCCGCGCTATTAAGTTTGGTTTCCAAGATTTGATGTTGGTTGGTGGTTCTGAAGCTTCTATTACACCATTTGCAATCGCCGGTTTCCAAGCCCTAACAGCTCTTTCAACAACAGAAGATCCAACTCGTGCTTCTATTCCATTTGATAAAGATCGGAATGGATTTGTAATGGGTGAAGGATCAGGAATGTTGGTACTTGAAAGTTTGGAACACGCTGAAAAACGTGGTGCAACCATTCTTGCTGAAGTCGTGGGCTACGGAAATACTTGTGATGCTCACCATATGACTTCTCCACATCCAGAAGGTCAAGGTGCTATCAAAGCAATGAAGTTGGCTTTGGATGAGGCAGAAATTGAACCAGCTCAAGTTGATTATGTCAACGCTCATGGTACCTCTACTCCAGCAAATGAAAAAGGAGAAAGTGGTGCAATCGTTTCTGTATTTGGTACAGAAGTTCCAGTATCTTCTACAAAATCATTTACAGGTCACCTCTTGGGGGCAGCAGGGGCAGTTGAGGCTATTGCGACGATTGAAGCAATTCGCCATCAATATGTTCCAAAAACTGCTGGAACACAAGAGTTATCAGATTATATTGAAGCTAATGTCATCTTTGGTGAAGGGCGAGAACGTCCGATTTCTTATGCCATTTCCAATACATTTGGATTTGGAGGACACAATGCTGTCTTAGCCTTTAAACGTTGGGAGGGATAAAGTGAATATTCAAGAGATTAAAGACTTAATGAGTCAATTTGACCAATCTAGTCTTCGTGAATTTAGCTATCAAAATGCAACGGATGTGCTATCATTTAGTAAAAATGCTGGCAGTGTAGCTAGCCCACAACCTGCTACGCCAGCTCCTGTAGTTCAAGAAGTGGCACCTGCTGTTGAGAGCCCTGTTGTTCTTGCAGAAGAACCAGTTGCTTCTTCAGCACCAGCTCCTGAAACAAGTCCAGCAGTAGCAGCAGAAGGGGAAGTGGTTGAAAGTCCTCTTGTTGGTGTAGCTTATTTAGCTTCAGGTCCAGATAAACCAGCTTTTGTTCAGGTTGGAGATAGCGTTTCAAAAGGCCAAACCCTATTGATTATTGAAGCGATGAAAGTTATGAACGAAGTTCCTGCACCAAGGGATGGAATTGTCACTGAAATCCTTGTTTCAAATGAAGAAATGGTTGAGTTTGGGAAAGGATTGGTAAGGATTAAATGATCGATATTCAAGCTATTAAAGAGGCTCTTCCGCATCGCTATCCGATGTTGTTGGTGGATCGCGTCCTTGAAACAAATGAGGATACGATTGTTGCCATTAAGAATGTGACGATCAATGAGCCCTTCTTTAATGGGCACTTTCCAAGCTACCCAGTAATGCCAGGTGTCCTCATTATGGAAGCCTTGGCACAAACTGCCGGTGTCTTAGAATTATCCAAACCAGAAAATAAAGGGAAATTAGTCTTTTATGCTGGAATGGATAAGGTTAAATTTAAAAAACAAGTCGTTCCGGGAGATCAGCTCGTGATGACGGCTACCTTTGTCAAGCGTCGTGGTTCGATTGCGGTCGTGGAAGCAAAAGCCGAAGTCGATGGGAAATTAGCTGCTAGCGGGACCCTAACATTTGCAATTGGTAACTAGGGAGGTTTCTATGTTCCGAAAGATTTTAATCGCGAATCGTGGTGAAATTGCGGTCCGGATTATTCGAGCTGCTCGTGAATTAGGAATTGAAACAGTCGCTGTCTATTCAACGGCTGATAAAGAAGCCTTGCATACCTTACTAGCGGATGAAGCAGTTTGTATTGGGCCTGCTAAGTCAACCGAGTCTTATTTGAACATGAATGCTGTTTTATCTGCAGCTGTTTTGACTGGATCAGAAGCGATTCACCCAGGATTTGGATTTTTGAGTGAAAATTCGAAGTTTGCCACCATGTGTGAAGAAGTCGGGATTAAGTTTATCGGACCATCAGGATCTGTCATGGATATGATGGGTGATAAAATTAATGCCCGAGCACAAATGATCAAAGCAGGCGTACCTGTTATTCCAGGATCAGATGGTGAAGTTCATACAGCTGAAGAAGCCTTGGAAGTTGCCGATCGAATTGGCTATCCTGTCATGCTGAAGGCATCAGCTGGAGGTGGCGGTAAAGGGATCCGTAAAGTAGAACGGGCAGAAGACCTAGTCCCAGCTTTTGAATCTGCTTCGACAGAAGCTAAGGCGGCCTTTGGAAATGGAGCTATGTACCTTGAACGCGTCATCTACCCAGCTCGTCATATTGAGGTTCAAATCTTGGCTGACCAATTTGGGCATGTGGTTCATTTGGGTGAACGGGATTGTTCCCTTCAAAGAAACAACCAAAAAGTCCTCGAAGAATCTCCATCCGTAGCAATCGGTAAGACAATTCGAGACCAAATCGGATCTGCAGCTGTCCGCGCAGCAGAATCTGTTGGCTATGAAAATGCTGGGACAATCGAGTTTCTTTACGATGAAGGTAAAGGCGAATTTTACTTCATGGAGATGAACACTCGGGTTCAAGTAGAGCATCCCGTGACAGAATTTGTCACAGGAATTGATATCGTGAAAGAGCAAATTAAAATTGCTGCTGGGCAAGAATTGTCTGTAAGCCAAGAAGATATTCAAATTTCTGGCCATGCGATTGAATGCCGGATCAATGCAGAAAATCCTGCCTTTAACTTTGCACCAAGCCCAGGAAAGATCACCAATCTCTACCTTCCAAGTGGAGGGGTTGGCTTGCGCGTGGATTCTGCTGTCTATCCTGGTTATACGATTCCACCGTACTACGATAGTATGATTGCCAAAATCATTGTCCATGGAGAGAATCGTTTCGATGCTTTGATGAAGATGCAACGCGCCCTCTATGAGTTGGAAATTGACGGTGTAATGACCAACAGTGATTTCCAATTGGATTTGATTTCAGATTCGAATGTGATTGCTGGTGATTACGATACCGCCTTTCTGATGGAGACATTTTTACCAAATTATCAGAAAAATCAATAAGCAATGAACTTTGTAAATGTGAGATTCATTTTCACAAGGAATGAACGCGCACAATTACAAAGTTCTTTTACCAAGTAAGGAGAAGTAGATGGCTTTATTTTCTAAAAAAGATAAGTACATTCGAATTAATCCCAATCGGTCGGCCATTGAAGCACCTCAGCCAAAACCAGAGGTTCCAGATGAGTTATTTTCTCAGTGTCCGGGCTGTAAACATACGATTTACCAAAAGGATCTAGGAAGTGAACGTCTGTGTCCGAAGTGTGGTTATACCTTCCGCATCTCTGCGATTGAGCGACTTCAATTGACGATTGATCCAGGAAGCTTTATTGAACTGTTTACGGGTATTGAGACCAAGGACCCGCTTAAGTTTCCAAACTACAAGAAGAAATTGGCGGCTGTTCGTGAATTGACAGGACTTGATGAAGCTGTGCTATCAGGAACTGCAAAGATCGGGGGCCATCAAGTGGCTCTTGGTATTATGGATTCTAATTTCATCATGGCTTCTATGGGCTCTGTGGTCGGTGAAAAGATTACGCGTCTATTTGAATTGGCGACAGAAGAAAAGCTCCCAGTTGTGCTCTTTACCGCTTCTGGTGGCGCTCGGATGCAAGAAGGAATCGTCAGTTTGATGCAGATGGCTAAAATCTCTGCAGCTGTTCAAAGACACTCAAAAGCAGGCTTGTTTTATCTGACAGTTCTAACAGACCCAACAACAGGTGGGGTAACTGCGTCATTTGCAATGGAAGGGGATATTATCATTGCAGAGAGCCAGGCCCTTGTGGGATTTGCAGGTCGACGAGTGATCGAGTCTACTGTACGGGAACAGTTACCGGATAATTTCCAAAAGGCTGAATTTTTGCAGGAGCATGGCTTTGTGGATGTGATTGTCCAGCGTAGTGAAATGCGTTCAATAATCGCAGACTTGTTAGCCTTTCATGGAGGGAAGTAATGACAAGAATAACACAAATTATTAAAGAAGCTCGTGACCAAGGACGTTTGACAGCTCTCGATTATGCTAATGGAATTTTTGATAATTTTATCGAATTACATGGAGATCGGAATTTCCGAGATGACGGTGCAGTGATTGGCGGAATTGGCTGGTTAGGGGATCAAGCGGTGACGGTTGTCGGGATTCAAAAGGGAAAGAATCTTCAGGACAACCTCAGTCGAAACTTTGGCCAACCCCACCCAGAAGGCTATCGAAAAGCCTTGCGTCTGATGAAACAGGCGGAGAAATTTGGTCGTCCAGTAGTAACTTTCATCAATACTGCGGGTGCTTATCCGGGTGTTGGCGCTGAAGAGCGGGGACAGGGTGAGGCTATTGCCCGCAACCTCATGGAAATGAGTGATTTAAAAGTTCCGATTATCGCGATTATCATCGGAGAAGGTGGCTCAGGTGGTGCCTTAGCTCTTGGTGTAGCAGATAAGGTCTGGATGCTGGAGAACTCCATCTATGCAGTCTTGAGTCCAGAAGGATTTGCCTCTATTCTCTGGAAAGACGGAAGCCGTGCCATGGAAGCTGCTGAATTGATGAAGATTACTTCGCATGAGTTGTTGGATATGGATATTGTGGACAAGGTGATTCCGGAGCATGGTTTTTCTAATGGCGAATTACTAGCTCAAGTGAAGAAAGAAATCCAAGCAGAATTGAAGGAGCTACAAGCCTTTCCTCTCGAAGAACTTCTAGAGCAACGTTACCAACGTTTTCGTAAATATTAAAAAACTGAGCTTGCAATTTGCAAGTCTCAGTTTTTTTAAACTTTATTTTGGCGCGATGACTTCAGCGCCCCCCATATATGGACGAAGGACTTCAGGAATAGTTACAGAACCATCTTCGTTTTGATAGTTTTCAAGAATAGCTGCCACTGTACGTCCAACAGCAAGTCCAGAACCATTCAAGGTGTGGAGAAGTTTAACCTTACCATCTGCTTCATCACGGTAACGGATTTGAGCACGACGTGCTTGGAAATCTTCAGTGTTTGAGCAGCTTGAAATTTCACGGTAGGTGTTTTGAGCAGGGATCCAAACTTCCAAGTCGTAAGTCTTAGCAGCTGAGAAGCCCATATCTCCTGTTGAGAGAGCCACGACACGATATGGAAGGTTCAGTTTTTGAAGGATGTTTTCAGCGTTGGCTGTCATCTTTTCCAATTCTTCATATGATTCTTCCGGTTTGGTAAATTTAACCATTTCTACCTTATGGAATTGGTGTAAACGGATCAAACCACGAGTGTCACGACCAGCAGAACCTGCTTCTGAACGGAAAGAAGGGCTCATTGCAGTAAAGTAGATTGGGAGATCCTTGCCATCAATGATTTCGTCACGGTAGTAGTTGGTCAGAGGGACTTCGGCAGTTGGAATCAAGACATAGTTGGTGTCACTGAGTTCAAAAGTATCTTCCTTGAATTTTGGATATTGTCCGGTACCAAACATGGAATCATGGTTAACCATGTAAGGGGTGATGACTTCAGTATATCCTTCCTTGCCATGCTCATCCAACATAAAGTTATAGATAGCACGTTCCAAGCGAGCTCCAAGCCCCTTGTAGAAGAGGAAACGAGCGCCAGTGACTTTTCCACCACGTTCCCAGTCAAGGATATTAAGCTCTTCACCAAGATCCCAGTGAGCTTTTGGTTCGAAGTCAAACTCGCGAGGAGTTCCCCAACGGCGAACTTCTACGTTATCATCTTCATCAGCCCCAACAGGCACGCTATCAGCAGGGATGTTTGGAAGAGTCGTAGTAAATTCTGTCAATTTCGCATCGATTTCTGCCAATTCAGCATCTAGTGCTTTGACTTCTGCAGAGAGAGTTTGCATGGCAGCAATCTTTTCGTCGGCATTTTCCTTATTTCGCTTAGCTTGAGCGATTTCAGCAGATACGGTGTTGCGCTCAGCCTTGAGGCTTTCTACTTTGACTAAGATGTCACGACGTTTTGCGTCGATTTCCTTCATTTCATTCAAGATAGTAGCATCTACACCACGTGTCGCTAATTTTTCAGCAACTGCATCAAAGTCTGTACGAATTCGTTTAATATCTAACATAGCTTCTCCTTTAACAAAAAGCACACCTGTTACAGTGTTGGAGTGGCAGGGCCACGGTTCCATCCAACTTCACAGGTGTGCACTTGATTTGATCTTCAATTTTTGATAAACGGTAGAATTTCAATTAAGTCCTCTATCTGCTCACAGCAACCGCAGACTTTCTGAAAGATTTCCTTAATTTACTTATCCGTTTTCGTTTATTATACAAGAAAAGTACCTATTTTGCAAATAGATTTTTAATTTTAGCTGTAATGGTTTGGATCAAGGTTGGTAACTGGACAATTTTATCATTTCCAAGGTGTTGACGGGCAATTTTTAAGATTCTCCCCGAGTCTTTAGAAGCAAATAGGAACTTGCTTTCCTTGGTGTAGATTTCAAAATGGCGACTAACTTTACGCCCAGATACGTTGGCTCCAATCTGGTCGATTTCTTGCCAGGGAATTTGGATGTAGTCTTCAACATTAGCATTCGCATAAAATTCAAAAGCGGCATTCCCAACTAGGATTTTTCCAACCTTTCCCCCCACTCCAAGGTAAGAAACCCCTGTAGTATGGAATTCAACGGTTTTATTCAATGATTGAGCCATGAGATCCTCCTGTATTGCTATTCATTCCATTATATCATAATAAAAAGAAGGCCGAAACCTTCTTTTTAATTGGTCTTTGATTACATCAAGTGTGCAACGTGTGCCAAGACACCGATTACAAAGAGGGCGATAATGATAGTGATTGGAGATACTTTCTTCTTAAGCAACCACATACAAGCGAAAGTAAGAAGCAATCCCATCAAACCAGGAATCAATGAATCCAAGTTTTGTTGGAAAGTTGTAACTTTTTCAGGTGTTTGAGATAG
>NZ_CAJPOU010000033.1 GCF_905372335.1 Streptococcus sp. A12 | reverse complement strand
ATCCAACACATTGAAAAAATGTTGGAAGAAATTGCAAAATAGGAATACATTTATTCTCATTTAAGAATGTTGACAGAGGCTTATAGTTTGCATTCTAAAGAAGTAAGTGTCAAGATTGCTACTCTAAAATCTCAGAGGGAGATTGGAGAAGAATTCTGGGTATTTTGTCAGCTATAATGGGTGAGGAAACGTTACACCTTGGAGAGGATCGAATTGGTTCTCTCCTTTTTGATGTCCAAAACGATGAAAATTCTAGTTTTAAAGTGGTCAATGTTCTGGAAAGCAACAGTATTTTGATTGATGCCTTTGATGAGGTTATTGGTAGCTTTCAGTTTTACATTTAAGTAGGGGAGTTCTATGTGTTAATGATCTTTAGAGATTTATGGGACTTATTTACAGCAAAAAACTCCATAATTCCTTATATACTAGAGTAATTAAAGCTTTTTAAAAAAGAAGTAGTTTTAGTGTCTACTTTTTTTTGATGACCCCTCCTGGTATTTTATGGTATACTGAAAGCGATAAAATGATTGGAGATCAAGATGAAAAAGATTCCTTTAGCATTTTCAGGTTGTCTGTTAGGTTTAGCAGGGGCTGGAAACCTTCTATCTGATACCTTCCCAGTTCTGGCTCATTTATTCAGTTTGATGGGTTTGATTCTATGGGTTTTCTTTTTATGTCTCCATCTAATTGACTGGCGAGAAACCAAAATCGAACTACAAGAACCGGCCCTTCTGTCTGGGATGGCGACTTTTCCCATGGCTGGGATGATTCTATCGACTTATCTCTTACGACTCTTTCCGACATTTGGAGGACTCGCCCAGGCAGTTTGGTGGACTGCTTTCCTCTTAGATTGTGGGTTGATCTTCTACTTTACCAAGACCCATATATTGGCAAAACCGAGAGCCAATGCCACCCCTAGTTGGACCGTTCTTTATGTGGGGATTGCTGTTGCTGCCTTGACCTACCCAGTAGTAGGAGTGGTTGGGCTGGCCCATCTGACTCTCGGATTTGGCTTTGTCTTAACCTTGATTCTTTACCCCTTGATATACCAGGGGTTGAAAACCACCCCTTTACCGAGCCACTTATTGGGACAAGAAGGGATTTATTGTGCCCCCTTTTCTCTTCTGTTAGCGGCCCTGGTTCGTGTGGGTGGAGTCGGTCTACCTGTTTGGCTGTTATACACCATGGTCGGACTCTCTCAAGCTTTTTATTTCTTCGTTTTAACGCGTCTACCTAGAATGATAAAAGAGGGCTTTCAACCAGCCTTTTCAGCTTTAACCTTCCCGACGGTCATCACAGCTACTTCCTTGAAAATGGCCCAAGGCCTATTGCACAGTTCTCTGTTAAGGCCCCTTGTCTGGTTAGAAACCATTCTGTGTCTAGCCATTCTTGTGTCCGTGCTTGTAGGCTTTGTGATTTACATAAAAGGGGAGAACGAGCATTCCAATAGAAATTAGAGGTCAGAGACGGTTGTCTCGACCTTTTTTGGTTCACTTTCTAATTGAATCCTAGGAATGATTATGGTAAGATGCAATAAATCATTTTTTGTCTCCCTCGAAAGGAATGTATGAAATTTTTAAAGACAAAGGCCAAGGTCTTTTATCCACTCTTACTACTGGTCTTCTATATCTTAGTTCGGCCACAATTTCGCGAGTTGGCCCAACTAGTCAGCAACCAAGTCGGCCAAGCTCTTAGCTATTTTTGGACTCTTCTCTTTTTAGAGGCAGGTTATTTGATACTTGTTTTTTCATTGGTAAGGAAATACAGTCCACGTATGGTTTTTCAGTGGGCGAAGAAGAAACAATTCCTTCCCGCTATCTACGCTACTATATTCTCCAGTTGTGCCATCTACTGGCTAGACTACTTTCTCAGTGGGTTCACCAAAGGACGTCTAGCTATTTATCACTCTTTTCCGGTGACCTTGGAAGCCTTAGGCTCTCTCATCCTCTTTGTATTAGTGGTCATCATTCGACCGATGACCGTGGAACTGATCTTTCGTGGAGCGCTTGTCCAAGCCTATTTTAAAAAATGGCCCTTCTACGCGAGTGTATGGGCCCCAGCCCTTATCTATAGTGGACTTCAATTCCTCCAGCATCCTTTTACTTTTTTGAGTTTTTTGATCTATACCATCCCCGCCCTTATTTTTGGATTATTGAATGAAAAGACGGGCTCCTTGTATTATCCTATCCTTGCTCATATCGGCTTGAACTTCATTTATAGCTTACCCATCATCTTATCAACCATCCAGCATCTTTTCTCCTAGCCGTTTTGACGGCACTGGAGGAGGCTTTAAACCAAGAGCCAGAAGGTCGTTGGTTTTTTTTGAAATTATGGTATAATAGAATAAATTTAAAAGAGGGAGTGGGAGTTTGAGAAAAAGCTATCGTGTCAAGCGAGAAAAAGATTTCAATGCCATTTTTAAAAGCGGCAAGAATTGTGCAAATAGAAAATTTGTCATCTACCGTTTGCCACAAGAGCAGCCCCATTTCCGTGTCGGCTTATCCGTGAGTAAAAAACTAGGAAATGCTGTGACACGCAACCGAATCAAGCGCTTGATTCGGCATGTTTTAATGAAGCACCAGGATCATCTTGTAGCAGATGATTTTGTTGTGATTGCTCGAAAGGGAGTTGAAGAACTGGATTTTGATCAGGTTGAAAAAAATCTAGTCCATGTATTAAAATTAGCGCAAGTCTATCGTCAGGAAAGGTAATTACGTGAAAAAGAAACTAAAAGTAGCTAGCTTACTCGGAGGAGCCCTCCTTTTATTAACAGCCTGTGGAACGTCTGAAGTGACTTCCCAATCATCAGGAGTTTGGGAAAAATTCGTTTACTTCTTTGCAGAAGTCATTCGTTTCCTTTCTATCGGAGGGAACATCGGAGTCGGGATTATCCTCTTCACTCTCTTGATTCGGACCATTCTCTTGCCAGTTTTCCAATACCAAATGACCTCCTCGCGCAAAATGCAGGAGATTCAGCCACTTGTTAAAGAAATCCAGGCCAAGTATCCTGGGAAGGATTTGGAAAGCCGCACTCGCATGTCAGAAGAAATGCGGGCCCTCTACAAAGAAAAAGGTGTCAAGACTTCCTCTGCCTTCTTGCCATTGCTTGTACAAATGCCAGTCTTGATGGCCTTGTTCCAAGCCTTGAGTCGGGTTGAATTCCTAAAAGTCGGTCATTTTCTTTGGTTGGATATGAGCGCAACAGACCCAACCTTTATTTTGCCAGTTTTGGCAGCCGTCTTCACCTTCTTTAGTACCTGGTTGAGCAACAAAGCCATGCCAGAAAAAAATGGTGGAATGACAGCCATGATGTATGCGATGCCCGTGATGATTTTCTTCTTCGCTATGTACTCAGCCAGCGGGGTTGCTCTCTACTGGGTAGTTTCCAATGCTTACCAAGTTGGGCAAACTTACCTATTGAACAATCCATTTAAGATTATTGCGGCGCGTGAAGCAGAGCAACAGGCAATCAAAGATCTAGAAAAACAAAAACGACGTGCATTTAACAAAGCACAGAAAAAGAAAAACTAAGAAGGAGTTTGACAGATGGTCCAATATAAAGGAGTCAATGTTGAAGAAGCCATTCAAAATGGTTTGAAAGAATTAGATATCCCGCGCATGAAAGCACATATTACTGTCGTTTCTCGTGAAAAGAAAGGCTTCCTCGGTCTCTTTGGTAAGAAGCCAGCTGTGGTAGATATCGAACCAATTGCAGAAACTACAGTGACAAAAGCCAATCAACAAGCTGTTAAGGGAGTTCCTGAGGAAATTAATGCTCAAAACGAACCTGTCAAGAGTGTCAGTGAAGAGACTGTTGATTTGGGGCGCGTGGTAGCAGCGATTAAGAAAGTTGAAGAAGAAGGCCAAGAAGTTTCTGAAGAAGTGAAGGCTGAGATTCTCAAACATGAGAAGGCTCCTGAAACCATTCTTGAAGAACAAGGTCATGGAGAGATTCTCGATTCAAGTCTTAACGAAGCTGAGTCACGCCAAACGTCTGATTTTGCTGGCTTGGGCATTGAAGTAGAAGAAAGCTATGACATTGAAAAGGTTGTCTCTGATGTCACTTCCTATGTTCAAACTGTTATTGATGAAATGGATGTCGAAGCTAGCATCTCAAGCAGCTACAACCGTCGCACTATCAATATGCAGATTGATACCAATGAGCCAGGTCGTGTCATTGGCTACCACGGGAAAGTTCTCAAGGCCCTTCAATTGTTGGCACAGAACTACCTTTACAATCAGTATTCTAAGAATTTCTACATTGCAATCAACGTTAATGATTATGTTGAACACCGTGCAGAAGTCCTTCAAAGCTATGCGCAAAAATTGGCAAGTCGTGCTCTAGAAGAAGGTCGAGCGCAACATACAGATCCAATGTCTAATAGCGAACGCAAGATCATCCACCGCATCGTATCGAAAATGGATGGAGTCACCAGCTATTCTGAAGGAGAAGAACCAAATCGTTACGTTGTCGTCGATATTGAAGGTTAATCTGCCATCAAAAAAGGAAGATTTCAAAAGGGAGAGAGGGGTGTAAGCTTGCTCTCTCCTTTTCTATTTGGGAAAGGAAGACCAAAATGTATAGTAAGATAAGAGACTTTTTGAATTGTCAGGGGATCAAGTACCTGGCTCCTGCTAAAGCAGGTGAGGATGCAGAGCGAATGGTAGAGTATCGCAAGTTAGGGCAAGAAGCTCGGCAGGAATTCACCCATTTGGTCAGCGATTTTCAGAAGCTCTTTCCGCATTTAAAACAAGATCGGACCAGTCAGTGGATGAATCAAGCTCAAATTCTTCGCCCTCATTTTTGGGCTTATCTCCAAGGAGAGGGAGAGATAGCGGATCCGATGTTTGCCTTGCGACTTTATGGTGATGCGAAGGACTTTGGTGTGTCCCTGGAAGTAAGTTTTATCGAACGCAAGAAGGATGAGGAGAGTCTACAAAAGCAGAACCGCGTTTTGACTCTTCCGGTTTTTTCGCCAGTCTATTACTTCGCCCAAATAGAAGGTGTCAGTCAACGATTCCAAGGGACAGAAGCCAATCGCCAGAGACTTCTCAAAGGTGTGGAAACTGGCCAGGTCCGAAAGGTCTTGGTAAAAGTCGATGTCAATCTATCGCAAGCGACGAGTCGAGATGCCATTCTTGAGGAATTAAAAAAAGGAATGGCTAGCTTGCTTCCCTACTATGAAGCGACTCGTCAAAGGATAGAAGGAGATGCCCAATAAAAGCGGTATCATTGAACCTGCCCCAACAAATTTTTCATAGCTATTGACAAACAGACGTGAATCAGATAGAATAGTAAAGTATGTTTAGTAACTGATCACATTATAGCCGGCTAAACGAATACAAAATCTATGAGGAGGTATTCATCGTGAAACGTACTTATCAACCAAGTAAACTTCGTCGTGCGCGCAAACACGGATTCCGTAACCGTATGTCAACTAAAAACGGTCGTCGCGTATTGGCAGCTCGTCGTCGTAAAGGACGCAAAGTTTTGGCTGCGTAATTCAGATAAAAAACTAAAAACCAGTAGAAACTCGAGACTACTGGTTTTTGTTTTGCCAAAAGTGTATTCAGCTAGGCTTTCTGTTATAATAGAGTGAGAAAAAATCGAAGAAAAGGATCCATATGCAAATTTTTGATACCCATACTCACCTCAACGTTGAAGAGTTTGCAGGGAGAGAAAAAGAGGAATTAGAACTAGCTAAAGAGCTGAGAGTCACTGCCCACAATGTTGTTGGCTTTGACAAACCAACCATCGAACGAGCAATAGCCTTGGCCGACCAGTACCCAGAAGTTTATCTCACACTTGGGTGGCATCCCACTGAGGCGGGCGACTATAGTCCTGAGGTAGAGGCTTATCTAGTGGAGCAGTTGAAACATCCTAAAGTTGTCGCCTTAGGAGAAATCGGCCTGGACTACCACTGGATGACGGCACCAAAAGACGTTCAAGAAAAGGTTTTTCGTCGTCAGATCCAACTGTCTAAGGACTTGGACTTGCCTTTTGTAGTGCATACGCGTGACGCTCTCGAAGACACTTATGCCATTATCAAGAGTGAAGGAGTGGGTCCACGCGGTGGCATCATGCATTCTTTCTCCGGAAGCTTAGAGGAAGCCAAGCGCTTCATGGATCTGGGAATGATGATTTCCTTCTCAGGTGTAGTGACGTTTAAGAAGGCGACAGATGTCCAAGAAGCAGCAGCTGGCCTTCCGCTCGATAAGATCTTGGTTGAGACAGATGCCCCTTATCTGGCACCAGTTCCTAAGCGAGGCCGAGAAAATAAAACAGCCTACACCCGCTATGTAGTGGATCATATTGCAACACTACGTGGCTTGACAACAGAAGAAGTAGCTCAAGCCACCTATGACAATGCGAGAAAGGTATTTGGCCTTGACTGAGAAAATAAAAATACCAGAAGTAATTGTTGTTGAAGGCAAGGATGATACGGCCAATCTGAAACGCTATTATGAGGTGGATACCTATGAGACACGTGGATCCGCCATTAATCAAGATGACCTAGAACGAATTGCCACCTTGCAGGAGTTGCGTGGAGTCATAGTTTTTACGGATCCGGATTACAATGGGGAGCGCATTCGTAAGATCATCATGCAAGAAATTCCGCAGGCCAAGCATGCCTTTTTAAATCGTGGCGAAGCAGTACCCAAATCAAAAACCAAGGGCCGTTCCTTGGGAGTCGAGCATGCCAGCTTTGAAGACTTGGAAAAAGCCCTTGCTGGACTGGTGGGCTCCTATGAAGATGAGCATTTCTTTGATATTACCAAATCAGATCTGATGCGACTCGGTCTGCTGATGGGCAGTGAAAGTCGCAAACGACGGGAATATCTAGGAGAAGACTTGCGCATCGGCTACTGCAATGGCAAACAACTGCTCAAACGCTTGGAGTTGTTTGGAATTTGTTTAGCGCAAGTCGAAGAAACGATGGCCAGTTATTAAAAAAGAGATAGAGGTGGAAGATGGGATTGTTCGACCTGTTTACAGATAAGAAAAAAGTGATAGGCTTTTCTTTGGAGAATGTTCACGCAGAACATCAAAAGAATCCACGGCATTTTTTGATTCCAAGTCAAGAAGAAATCAACCAATTGAAGCTTGGGGACCAGGTTCGCCTCATCTTTGTGCTGGATACAGTCTTGGAGAATGGGTGTCGAGCAGAGCGTATGTGGGTCGAACTCACTGAAATCCGCGATGGGAAGTTCAAAGGATGTTTAACCAATCAACCTGCTTATATTACCTCCATCCAGCTTGGAGATGAGCTGGAATTTGCCCAGGAACATATCGCCAGTCTGATGGTTCCTCCGCTAAATCTTGATACGCAAAAAGGGGCCATGATTACCAAGGATTGCTTCCTACGACGTGAGATTAATTGGGCGATTCACGATGTACCTCATCATCCACAAGATAGTGGTTGGCAGTTCTTTACAGGTCATGAGTCCCAGGAAGACTTGGATGATCCATCTAAGATCACCATTATCAGTCTTGAAGACGCCTTGGAAATGGAGCCTTTGTTGGAAACCGTCTTAGATAAGAACGGGGAAGCTTATGTTTATCAAGCGGAGCAAAATGCCTTTGTGGAAGACTGTTAGATTAGCCTGCGGAGAAAAAAGAGAGAGTATGTCTCACCCTAAACGGATTAGAAAAGAGAAAAAATGAGAATTGCAGATTATAGCGTGACCAAGGCAGTCCTTGAACGCCATGGCTTCACCTTTAAAAAATCCTTCGGTCAAAACTTCTTGACCGATACCAACATCCTTCAAAAGATTGTGGATACGGCTGAGATTGATAAGCAAGTCAATGTCATCGAAATCGGTCCCGGAATTGGAGCTTTGACTGAGTTTTTGGCAGAAAATGCCGCAGAAGTCATGGCCTTTGAGATTGATGATCGCTTGGTTCCTATCTTAGCGGATACTTTGCGGGATTTTGACAATGTCACGGTTGTCAACCAAGACATCCTCAAGGTAGACCTCAACCAGTACATCGCAGAGTTCAAAAATCCAGAGCTTCCGATCAAGGTAGTGGCTAATCTTCCTTACTACATCACGACTCCCATCCTTATGCACTTGATCGAATCCAAGATTCCTTTCCAAGAATTTGTGGTCATGATGCAAAAAGAGGTGGCAGATCGCATTTCAGCCGAACCTAATACCAAGGCTTACGGGTCTTTGTCCATTGCAGTCCAATACTATATGACCGCTAAGGTAGCCTTTATCGTGCCTCGCACCGTCTTTGTGCCAGCGCCAAACGTTGATTCTGCCATCCTCAAGATGGTGCGTCGCCCAGAACCAGCAGTGGCAGTCAAGGATGAAGATTTCTTCTTCTCTGTCAGCAAGGCTAGCTTTGTCCACCGTCGCAAAACGCTTTGGAACAACTTGACCAGTCGCTTTGGCAAGACCGAAGAAATCAAAGCCAAACTGGAAGCTGGGATCCAAGCAGCCGGTTTGCAACCATCTGTACGAGGAGAAGCCCTTAGCTTAGAAGACTTCGCCCGCTTGGCTGACGGACTTCTAGAAACCGGGATCAAATAATAGAAAAGACATGAGATATGAAGCTCATGTCTTTTTTAGTTGTAGAAGGAAAGGACGGGATTTGAACCCGCGCGTGAAGAAAATCCACTTGCCGGATTTCGAGTCCGGTGCCGTACCGAGCTGGGCCACCTTTCCAAGATGCGGAGAAAGGGATTTGAACCCTCACGCCCGAAGGGGCACATGCGCCTGAAGCATGCGTGTCTGCCGTTCCACCACCTCCGCATAGTTCTATTATACTCTTTTTAAAAGAAAAGCCAAGAAAAAATAGTAACAGAATTTATATAGTGATTCTGTACTGAGTCTTAAGGTAATATAGAATTCTAATATATATAGAATTTAAGGTTCGCAAGCGTTATCGTATATTTTTTGATATAATGGTAGTATTAACTTTAAAGGAGTGCCAGTTGCAAGGAACGATTGTTAAAGCCTTGGCCGGTTTTTATTATGTGGAGTGCGAGGGAGAAATTTACCAAACACGCGCCCGAGGAAATTTCCGGAAAAAGGGACAAACTCCCTATGTTGGAGATAAGGTAGAATTTTCAGCTGAAGAAAATTCGGAAGGCTATATTTTAAAAATATTCCCAAGAAAGAATAGCTTAGTCCGCCCACCCATTGTGAATATAGATCAGGCTGTCGTCATCATGTCTGCCAAAGAGCCGGATTTTAATGTTAATTTATTGGACCGCTTTTTAGTCCTCTTGGAACAAAAAGTGATTCATCCGATTGTCTATATTTCAAAAATGGACTTACTAGAAGATCCAGCTCAGATGTTTCCTTTCCAGGAAGTCTATCGCAAAATGGGCTATGACTTTGTCACGGACAAGGAAGAGCTCTTGCCTCTCTTGAAGGATCAGGTGACGGTCTTTATGGGCCAAACAGGAGTGGGGAAATCCACCCTCTTGAATACCTTGGCTCCGGAGTTGGAACTAGAGACAGGAGAAATCTCCGACAGTCTTGGACGCGGCCGCCATACGACGCGAGCTGTCAGCTTTTATGATCTCAATGGGGGCAAAATTGCGGATACCCCTGGCTTCTCCTCTCTAGATTATGAAGTCGATAATGCGGAAGATCTCAATCATGCTTTTCCAGATATCGCCAAGGTGAGCCAGGCTTGCAAGTTCCGTACTTGTACCCACACACATGAACCATCCTGTGCCGTCAAGCTTGCTGTCGAGGAAGGGATCATAGCTTCCTTCCGCTATGAGAATTACTTACAGTTCTTGAGTGAGATCGAAAATAGGCGAGAAACCTACAAAAAAGTATCGAAAAAATTACCCAAATAAGGAGACCTGAAGAATATGAAAACAAACAAATTAGCCCCTTCTATCTTGAGTGCAGATTATGCAAATTTTGAAAGTGAATTGAAGAAATTGGAAGCATCTGGTGCGGATTACGCCCACATCGATGTGATGGACGGCCACTTTGTGCCTAATATCAGCTTTGGTGCTGGTGTAGTTGCTAGCATGCGTCCTCACAGCAAGCTAGTGTTTGACTGCCACTTGATGGTTACCAATCCTGAGCAACATATCGAAGAGTTTGCGCGGGCCGGGGCAGATATCATTAGCATTCACGTCGAAGCGACTCCACACATCCATGGGGCCCTTCAAAAAATTCGTTTGGCAGGGGTCAAACCAAGTGTGGTCATCAATCCAGGAACCCCTGTTGAAAGTATCCAACACATCTTGAACTTGGTAGATCAAGTACTTGTCATGACTGTCAACCCAGGATTTGGTGGGCAAGCCTTCCTGCCAGAAACTATGGATAAGATTCGTCAATTGGTTCAATTGCGTGAAGAAAAAGGCTTGGATTTCGATATTGAAGTCGATGGGGGAATTGATGATAAGACGATTCACGCTGCGAAAGAAGCAGGGGCAAACGTCTTTGTAGCAGGTTCCTATGTGTTTAATGGAGATGTGAATGAACGAGTTCAAACCCTTCGAGCAGCCATCCAAGACTAAGGTTGCGATTGTAGCTGGTGGCCGAGCGGAAACCATTCCGCTAGACTTGGATGTTTATGTCGGGGTGGATGCAGGTTGCCTTTTCCTATTAGAGCAAGGATTGGAACTATCTTTAGCAGTTGGAGATTTTGACTCGGTCGAGCCAGAAGAATTCCAGAGTATTCAATCTGCGGCTCACGAATTACGGACTTCGGTAGCAGAAAAAAATGATACGGATCTGGAATTGGCGATTAAGGAAGTGTTAGAACGTTGGCCTCAAGCGGACATTCTAATCTTTGGAGCCTTTGGTGGTCGCCTGGATCACCACTTGGCCAGCGTTTTTTTGCCCAGCGATTTAGAGATTGCACCCTTTATGTCCCAACTTTACTTGATGGACCAACAAAATTATCTCTGCTATCGTCCAGCAGGCCACCATACCATTCTGCCTATAGCAGGCTATACCTATGTAGCTTTTATGCCAGTTGAGGGAGCTTCCATCCAGATTGAAGGAGCCAAGTATCCCTTAAATCAGACCAATTATTTTAAAAAGGCTATTTATGGTTCCAACGAGTTTATCAATCAGCCGATTACCTTAACCATTGATCGAGGCTACGCCCTTATCATTTATAGCAAGGATGGGAAATAAGATGGAATTAATCCTTTTTGTATTAGGAGTGGGAAATCTTGTCTTGCTCTTCTTGCTCTACCAGCAACGGGCAACTGATAACAAACAGGTCCGTGACTTACTGGAGGACCAAGAAGATCATCTTTCGGATCAGCTGGATTACCGATTTGAGAGAGAGCGACAAGCTCAGCAAATCACTGGCCAGCAGATAGAGATGGCGATCAGTGACCGTCTTATGGAATTACGGACAGAAATGCATCAGCAAACGACTGCTTTACGAGCAGAACTTGCTGAGAATTTTACTAAAAACCGAGACAAAACGGACGAGCGGATGCAACAGATTCAAGCTTCTAATGATTTGCGGTTGGAGCAGATGCGTCAAACGGTCGAAGAAAAGTTGGAAAAAACCTTGCATAGTCGTCTTCAAACCTCTTTTGAGACGGTCTCCAAACAATTGGAGTCGGTCAATAAAGGTCTTGGGGAAATGCAGACGGTCGCTAGAGATGTGGGAAGTCTCAATAAGGTTCTTTCTAACACGAAAACCCGTGGGATTATGGGAGAACTCCAACTCGGCCAGATCATCGAAGATATCCTAACTCCCGCCCAATACGAGAGAGAGTTTGTAACAGTCCCCCATTCCAGCGAACGTGTCGAGTATGCGATTAAGATGCCTGGTCAGGTCAGAGGGGAATACGTCTATCTGCCAATCGACTCTAAGTTTCCTTTGGACGGTTATTACCGACTGGAAGAAGCCTATGAAAGTGGGGAGAAAGAGGAGATTGAACGGTGTCGCAAACTCCTATTGGCTAGTATCAAACAATTTGCTAAGGACATTCATCAAAAATACCTCTATCCGCCTGCCACTACTAATTTTGGGATTCTCTTTTTACCGACGGAAGGGCTCTATTCAGAAGTGGTCCGCGACCCAGCATTCTTTGATCGCCTCCGAAGAGAGGAGCAGATCGTCGTCGCGGGGCCAAGTACGCTTTCAGCCTTGTTGAATTCCCTATCGGTTGGATTTAAGACCCTGAATATTCAACGAAGTGCGGATGATATTAGCAAGGTCCTTGCATCCGTCAAGACGGAGTTCCAAAAATTTGGAGGCGTTTTAGAAAAGACCCAACGGCAGTTGAAGCATGCCTCTGGCAACATTGATGACCTCTTAAACCGAAGAACAAATGCTATCGAGCGCACACTCCGAAACATTGAAACGTCAGAGAATCTAGATATAGCAAGTCTATTGAATTTAGAAGATGGAGAAGATGATGGTCAAAATTAATCAAATGAAAAAAGACGAATTGTTTGAAGGTTTCTACCTCATTAAGTCAGCAGATCTTCGTCAGACACGTGCTGGAAAGAATTATCTTGCCTTTGTCTTCCAAGATGAGACAGGCACGATCGAAGGAAAATTGTGGGATGCTCAGCCACATAATGTGGAGCAGTTCCAAGCTGGTCGCGTCGTTCATATGAGCGGCCGTCGGGAAATTTACAACAATACGCCCCAGGTCAATCAGTTGACCTTGCGGTTGCCTCAAAGCGGGGAGCCATCAAATCCAGCAGATTTTAAGGACAAGCCTCCAGTAAATCCAGTCGATTTGAAGGACTACCTATCGGGGATGATTTTCAAAATAGAAAATCCAGTTTGGCAACGTGTGGTGCGGGCGCTATACAGCAAGTATGACAAAGAGTTCTACTCTTATCCTGCGGCCAAAACCAACCACCATGCTTTTGAGACAGGCTTAGCTTATCACACAGCCACTATGGTTCGTTTGGCTGAGAGCATCTCTCAGGTGTATCCTCAATTAAACCAGAGTCTCCTCTATGCCGGTATCATGCTCCATGATCTTGCCAAGGTACTGGAGCTATCAGGGCCTGAAAATACAGAGTATACGGTTCGAGGAAACCTCATCGGGCACATTGCTCTGATCGATGAAGAAATTACTAAGGTCTTACAAGAGTTAAAGATTGACGATCAAAAAGAAGACGTGATTGTGTTGCGCCATGTGATTTTGAGTCACCATGGTCTACTAGAATATGGTAGCCCGGTTCGTCCAAAAATCATGGAAGCCGAGATCATCCATATGATTGATAACCTAGATGCAGAAATGATGATGATGACTTCTGCCTTAGCTTTAGTAGGCCCTGGTGAGATGACCAATAAGATTTTTGCCTTGGACAATCGCTCCTTCTATAAGCCAAATTTAAAAGATTCCTAATGAACTGGCCTTAAATAAGCTGCTCTTAGTTTGTTAGTAAAAAAACCAAAAACGAATGTTGTGAGACTAACAATGTTCGTTTTTTGGTATAATATGGTATAATATAATAAAAAAACTATGTGGAGAGAAAATGAAGCTAAGAAGAAGTGAGCGGATGGTTGTGATCTCGAATTACTTGATTAATCATCCCTACGAATTGACGAGTTTAAATACATTTGCCGAAAAATACGAATCTGCCAAATCATCTATTTCTGAGGACATTGTCATTATTAAACGGGCCTTTGAAGAAATGGAAATTGGAAGCATTGAAACTCTTACTGGTGCAGGTGGAGGGGTCATCTTTACACCATCGATTTCGGATGCAGATTCAAAAGAAATTGTCCAAAATCTGTGCAATCAATTGTCAGAAAGTAACCGGATTTTACCAGGTGGGTATATCTACCTTTCGGATTTGCTAAGTGATCCAAAAATTTTAAATAATATCGGGCGCATTATTGCCAAGGCCTTCCGAGATCAAAAAATCGATGCAGTCATGACGGTGGCCACTAAGGGTGTTCCATTAGCAAACGCGGTAGCGAATGTCTTAAATGTTCCTTTTGTCATTGTACGACGCGATTTGAAAATTACAGAAGGCTCAACGGTCAGTGTCAACTACGTATCTGGTTCCAGTGGCGATCGGATTGAGAAAATGTTCCTGTCTAAACGTAGTTTGAAAGCTGGAAGCCGTGTTCTGATTGTCGATGACTTCCTTAAAGGAGGGGGAACTATCAGTGGGATGGTTAGCCTCTTAGCTGAGTTCGATTCAGAATTGGCAGGAGTCGCTATTTTTGCGGACAATGCTTCGGCTAGAAGTAAAGATTTATTCGATCACAAGTCACTTCTACGTGTGACCAATATCGATGTAGCAGAAAATAAAATTGATGTAGAAATCGGAAATATTTTCGATAAGGACTAAGCTGGAGAGGGAGAAAGGAAAATGAAAACAATTTTAGACCGTTTTGATCGTAGTCCCCTATGGCTTCGATTGGCAACGATATTCATCTTGACAGGAGTTCTTGTCGGTGGGCTTTATACGGTTCGTAAAAATTCTGCAGACCAAGTTACAGTAGTGAAGCGAGAAACCAAAAAAACAAGTTCTCTTCCTATTAAGAAGAAAGATCCTAAAAAAGCCAAAGAAGAAGAGGAAGCGAAAATCGCTGAAGCGGCTGAAAAAGCAGTTGCTCATTTTGAAACGACTGCAACTCAAGAAACCTTAACCGCTGCCAAAGAGGCCGTAGAAAAAGTGAAGGACGAAACCAAAAAACAGGCCTTTCAAGCTCGTATTCAGTACATTGTAGACTATTACGGAATGCAAACCAACCAGAATACTCAATCAACTGATACGAATCAAGCTAGCCAAACAGGTCAACCTCAGCAAGTCGTTCCAGCAGAAGTCCCTCAGTATCAGTCCAATGAGGTTCCTCAGGTTTCGAATGCTACCACACCAGCTATAACGCAACAATCTGAACAATAATTTAGCGCGATTTTAAGAAGAAGCAATCGTGCAAAAAAGAGAAAAAAATCTTGACAGTGAAAGTGCCGCTATGTTACAATAATAGACGGTACTTTTTACTTTTGGTCTCTCAAGAGTGTACAGGGACGTGCTGACAA
>NZ_CAJPOU010000032.1 GCF_905372335.1 Streptococcus sp. A12 | reverse complement strand
TTACTGGTCTTCAACGTGTGCGTGAAATGTCTCTCAACGACGGTCACCTCTTTGTCACTCCAGAACAAATCCAAGAAGAATTCCAACGTGCCCTTCAGTTGATTATCGATGTTTATGAAGACTTCAACTTGAATGAATACCGCTTCCGTCTCTCTCTTCGTGACCCTCAAGATACTCACAAGTACTTTGACAACGATGAGATGTGGGAAAATGCCCAAACCATGCTTCGTGCAGCTCTTGATGAAATGGGTGTTGACTACTTTGAAGCTGAAGGTGAAGCAGCCTTCTACGGACCAAAATTGGATATCCAAGTTAAGACAGCCCTTGGGAAAGAAGAAACTCTTTCTACTATCCAGCTTGACTTCTTGCTTCCAGAACGCTTCGACCTCAAATATATCGGAGCTGATGGTGAAGAACACCGTCCAGTTATGATCCACCGTGGGGTTATCTCAACTATGGAACGCTTCACAGCGATTTTGATTGAGAACTACAAGGGTGCCTTCCCAACATGGCTGGCACCACACCAAGTAACTCTCATCCCAGTATCAAACGAAAAACACGTGGACTACGCATGGGAAATAGCTAAAAAACTCCGTGACCGTGGTGTCCGTGCTGATGTGGATGAACGCAACGAAAAAATGCAGTTCAAGATCCGTGCTTCACAAACTCAAAAGATTCCTTACCAATTGATCGTTGGGGACAAGGAAATGGAAGAGAAGGCTGTAAACGTTCGCCGTTATGGTCAAAAAGAAACAGAAACCATGCCGGTAGATGCATTTGTAGAATTGATTCTTGCAGATATTGCTAACAAGTCTCGTGTAACAAACTAACAGATAGAGTAGCTAGGCTTTAAACCTAGCTTTTTTTTGTGGATTGAAAATAATTATTTAAGCGCTGTTTTAGTGACCTCTATGTTGTGATTATTATTTTTTCCATTGCATAACCTTTTTCTTTCTCTTTCTTTACAAATCAAAGTATAACTCCCATTTTTCAAAGAAATTTGCTATAATGAAAGGACAGAGATTTGAAGAAGCAAAGAAAAAATAGAAGTAGGTACATGTATGAAGAAAATTCTTGTTGTAGATGATGAAAAGCCGATTTCGGATATTATAAAATTCAATATGGCCAAAGAAGGCTATGAAGTCTTGACTGCCTTCGATGGGAAAGAAGCACTGGCTGTTTTCGAAGCTGAGAACCCAGATATTTTGATTTTGGACCTCATGCTTCCTGAAATTGACGGCTTGGAAGTGGCGCGTACCATTCGGAAGACTAGTAATGTGCCGATTATTGTTCTTTCTGCAAAAGATACAGAATTTGATAAGGTCATCGGTCTTGAAATTGGGGCGGATGACTATGTGACCAAGCCATTCTCAAATCGTGAGCTTCAAGCTCGCGTAAAGGCTTTGTTGCGTCGGACAGAACTAACGGTAGAATCACAGACAGAGTCTACATCAGATTCAGAGATTGTGATTGGGGACTTGAAAATCATTCCGGATGCTTTTCTTGCTCAGAAAAAAGGCAAAGAGCTTGAGTTGACCCATCGCGAATTTGAGCTGCTCTATCACTTGGCAACCCATGTAGGCCAAGTCATGACTCGTGAGCATTTACTGGAAACAGTCTGGGGCTACGATTATTTTGGTGATGTTCGGACAGTGGACGTAACGATTCGTCGATTGCGCGAAAAAATAGAGGATATCCCAGGTCGTCCGGAGTATATTTTAACGCGCCGCGGTGTAGGTTACTATATGAGAAACAATGATTAATTACATCAAAGAAGTCATAACCTCTTATAATTTTGTCTTTGTTCTAATTACTCTTGGATTTATTATTGTTGTCGCCTTGTTGATCCTAGAAAATCGGCGAGACAACATGAAGCTACGCTTGTTGAATGATAAAATTAAGAGTTTGATTGCTGGAGAATATTCCGATATCATTGATTTACAAGGGGGTCCTGAATTAACAGAGATTTCCAACAGTATCAATGATTTATCTGAAGTGATTCGTTTGACGCATGAAAATCTGGAACAAGAAACCAAGCGCTTGACCAGTATTCTTTCCTATATGACAGATGGGGTCTTAGCGACCAATCGTCGGGGACAAATTATCTTGGTCAATGAAATGGCGGCCAAACAGCTTAATGTCGTGGTCGAAGAGGTTATGAACATCAGTATTCTAGATCTGCTTGGCATTAGTGAAGAGTATGAACTGCGTGACTTGATTACCAATGTTCCAGAATTGACTATCGATTCGCAGGATGAAAATGGGGAGTATATCTCTTTACGGGTTCGCTTCGCTTTGATTCGGAGAGAGTCTGGTTTTATTTCTGGTCTGGTTGCCGTCTTGCATGACACAACCGAACAGGACAAGGAAGAGCGGGAACGTCGTTTATTCGTATCCAACGTTAGTCATGAACTCCGAACACCACTGACCAGTGTTAAATCTTACTTGGAAGCCTTGGATGATGGAGCCATTACGGAGCCAGTTGCACCGGAATTTGTCAAAGTATCTTTGACAGAGACCAACCGGATGATGCGGATGGTGACGGATCTATTAAGTCTTTCACGGATCGATAATGAAACCAGTCAATTGGATGTTGAATTGACCAACTTTACAGCCTTCATCACCTTCATTTTGAACCGCTTTGATAAGATGAAGAACCAGGCTGGCGAGAAGAAATATGATATTGTTCGCGATTATCCTATTTCTCCTGTCTGGGTTGAAATTGATACAGACAAGATGACACAGGTCTTAGACAATATCTTAAATAATGCTATCAAATATTCCCCAGATGGTGGGGAAATTCGTGTGGGGATGAAAACAACAGATGCCCAGTTGATTATCTCGATTTCGGATGAGGGCTTAGGCATTCCTAAAAAGGACCTCCCACGAATTTTTGACCGCTTTTATCGCGTGGATAAGGCACGTAGTCGCGCCCAAGGTGGGACTGGTTTAGGACTGGCCATTGCCAAGGAAATTATCAAGCAACACAAAGGATTTATCTGGGCCAAGAGTGAATATGGAAAAGGTTCTACTTTCACAATTGTCCTACCATATGATAAAGATGCTATCCTGGATGATGGATGGGATAATGAGGATGAATAAGAAAACTAATGGATGAAAAAGGGTTTAAGTATAGTATTTTAGCTTCAGGATCGAGTGGTAATTCTTTTTACTTAGAGACTCCTAAGAAGAAAATTCTAGTAGATGCAGGCTTGTCCGGGAAGAAAATTACAGGTTTGCTTGCAGAGATTGATCGCAAACCCGAAGATCTTGATGCTATTTTAATCACACATGAACATTCGGATCACATTCATGGCGTTGGTGTGCTAGCTCGTAAATACGGGATGGACCTATACGCCAATGAAGCTACCTGGAAGGCCATGGAGGGAAGCAAGTACCTTGGGAAGGTCGATGACTCTCAGAAACATTTATTTGAAATGGGCAAGACCTTAACCTTCGGGGATTTGGATGTGGAAAGTTTTGGTGTCAGCCATGATGCTGTGGCTCCCCAGTTCTATCGTTTCATGAAGGATGGGAAGAGCTTTGTCATGCTGACGGATACAGGTTATGTCAGTGATCGAATGGCAGGGATTGTTGAAAATGCAGATGGCTATTTGATCGAGTCCAACCACGATGTAGAAATCCTACGGGCTGGCTCTTATGCTTGGCGATTAAAGCAACGGATCTTATCCGATTTGGGCCACCTCTCTAATGAAGATGGCGCAGATGCTATGATTCGTACCCTAGGCAATAAGACCAAAAAGATTTATCTGGGCCACTTATCGAAGGAAAACAATATCAAGGAACTGGCCCATATGACCATGGTTAATCAACTGGCTCGAGCAGATCTAGCAGTGGGGCATGATTTTGACGTCTTGGATACATCTCCAGATACAGCGACTCCATTAGTAGATATCTAAATGATTAAAAGAGGAGATGAGCTCATCTCCTTTTTAGGTCAGTAGTGTAGGCTTAAAATGAGTAGAAGGATAGGAGCAGTTAGTTTGAAATACGTGTATATAACAGTAGGGTTTATTTCCTTAGGATTAGGGATTATTGGGATTCCATTACCTATTTTACCAACGACCCCGCTTCTTTTATTAGCTATGGCTTGTTTTGCCAAGAGTTCTCAACGCTTTGAAAAATGGTTGCATGGGACCAAGTTGTACCAAATTTATGTAGCGGATTATCGGGAAACAAAGTCGATCTCCAAAAAGCGGAAAAAAAGAATTATTCTACAAATTTATCTTTTGATGGGGATTTCCATTTACCTGGCACCACTCAGGTTTGTGAAATTAGGTCTACTGGGATTAACTATTTTTATCAGTTATTATTTGTTCAAAGTGATTCCGGATAAAGAAGAATGATATAAGGACAGAATAGGTCCTAAATCCTATCGTGAAAACAAGGGAAAGGAGTGCGAGACGCACTCTTTTTTGGTATAATAGAGGGGTGTATCTTTTGGACGGGATAGGTCACAGGATTCAATCCAGATGCATAAATGAAGAAAGAAAGTAGTAACGTGATGCAAGCCTTATATAACCTTCTTGCTGAGAAATTTCGGCTGACTTTTGACGATACAGAATTGTTGGAAACAGCTTTTACACATACCTCATATGCGAATGAGCATCGCCTCTTAAAAATTTCACATAATGAACGTTTGGAATTTTTAGGAGACGCTGTTCTCCAGTTAGTGATTTCCGAATATTTATTTGCCCTCTACCCAAGTAAACCAGAGGGAGATTTGTCAAAAATGCGTTCCATGATTGTTCGTGAGGAAAGCCTGGCAGGTTTTTCCCGTGATTGTGGTTTCGATCAATTTATCAAACTTGGCAAGGGAGAGGAAAAATCTGGTGGACGTAACCGAGATACCATCTTAGGAGATTTGTTTGAAGCTTTTTTAGGCGCTTTACTCTTGGATAAGGGAGTGGAGATGGTGCGGAACTTCATTCAGCAAGTCATGATTCCTAAAGTCGAGGCAGGCCAATTTGAGCAAGTGATTGACTATAAGACGCGCTTGCAAGAAATCCTTCAAATCCATGGGGATGTCTTGATTACCTATGAGGTGACCAGTGAATCAGGACCGGCTCATGCCAAGGAGTTTGAAGTGCAAGTGTCTGTCAATGGGAAAATCATCGGTCAAGGACGTGGCCGGTCTAAAAAGGCTGCAGAACAAGAAGCAGCAAAAAAAGCAGTGGAGAATAAGGTGGATCCCTCATGTATTTAAAGGAAATTGAGATTCAAGGATTTAAGTCTTTCGCAGATAAGACTCGGGTCATCTTTGACCAAGGGGTAACCGCAGTGGTTGGCCCTAATGGATCTGGAAAATCGAACATTACGGAAAGTCTGCGCTGGGCCTTAGGGGAATCGAGTGTCAAGAGCCTTCGTGGTGGCAAGATGCCGGATGTGATTTTTGCAGGGACTGAAACTCGGAAACCCTTAAACTACGCCTGCGTAACGGTAGTACTGGATAACCGGGATGGCTTTATCAAACAGGCTGCTAAAGAAATCCGCGTGGAGCGTCATATTTATCGATCGGGTGATAGTGAATACAAGATTGATGGTAAAAAAGTCCGTTTGAGAGATGTCCATGATCTCTTTATGGATACTGGACTGGGGAGAGATTCTTTCTCTATTATTTCCCAAGGGAAGGTTGAAGAAATCTTTAACTCCAAACCAGAAGAGAGACGGGCTATTTTTGAGGAAGCCGCTGGGGTTCTTAAATTTAAGACGCGTCGCAAGGAAACGGAATCTAAGTTGGTTCAGACCCAGGATAATTTGGACCGTCTGGAAGACATTATTTTTGAGTTAGAGGGGCAAATCAAACCTCTTGAAAAGCAAGCCTTTGTGGCCAAACGTTTCTTAGAATTGGATCAACAACGCCAAGTTCTTTATTTGGATGTTTTGATTGCACAAATTGAAGTCAATAAAAAAGATTATGATCAAGCTGTCCAAGAAGAAGCCTCCATCCAAGAGCAATTAAAGGCTTATTACCAGAAAAGAGAAGAGTATGAGGCGGAAAGTCTCCGATTGAAACAGAGTCGTCAGACCCTTCAACACCAATTGTCAGATGATCAAGCTAGCCTCTTGGAATTGACTCGCCTCTTAAGTGATTTGGAGAAACAAATCGAATTGGCACGCTTGGAGTCGCAACAGGTCGCTCGAAGTCGTCAGGAAAATCAAGAGCGGGTCAATAGTCTGGAAGAGCGCCTACAAGTTCTTCGGAACCAGTTGGAAGAAAAACAAGTCAATACAAAGAGTCTTCAAGAAGAACTGGAAAAGAGTCAAGAAGCTCTGGAAGGTCTGGAGAAAGAGTTGGCTAGCTTTTCAGAAGATCCAGATCAGGTGATCGATTATTTACGTGAAAAATACGTGGCCTTGATGCAGGACGAAGCGGAGCGATCAAACGAATTAACAACCATTGAGAATCAATTGGAAGCCTCAGCTCAATTGTCACAAAGTAAAAAGGAAGATTACCAAAATCAAATCCAAATGGTGACAGAATTGCAGGAAAAAGAGCAGATTGCTCAAGAAGCTTATCAAGGAGCTCAAGAGCATCTGAAACACTTGCTTGAGACCTATCAATCAGAGGCAAAACGGTTTGAGGAAGCTCGCCAGGCTTATCAAGAAGCGCAAGCCAAGATGTTTGATTTACTGGATCAAAGTAAGGAAAAACAGGCTCGCATTAACAGTTTAGAGGCGATTCAAAAAAATCATAGTAATTTTTATGCGGGTGTGAAGAGTGTCTTGCAAGAAGCGACTCGCTTAGGCGGGATTGTGGGAGCTGTCAGTGAAAAACTTTCCTTCTCACCAGAGTATCAGACTGCCTTAGAAATTGCTCTAGGAGCTAGCAGTCAGCATATTATCGTAGAAGACGAAGGAGCAGCAACACGGGCAATCGAACATCTGAAGAAGAATCTCTCGGGTCGGGCAACTTTCCTTCCTTTGACAACCATTAAACCACGCTGCCTTGCAGGAAAGAATCAAGAACTGATTGAAGCCTGTCCAGGGTTCCTAGGGATGGCTAGCAGTTTGGTGGACTATGATTCTTCCCTCGAGTCGATTTTCCAAAACCTTTTGGGGGTCACAGCTATTTTTGATACGATTGAGCACGCCAAGACGGCTGCTCGCAAGGTTGCCTACCAAGTTCGTATCGTGACGCTGGACGGAACCGAACTGCGCACGGGTGGTTCCTATGCAGGGGGAGCGAATCGAAGCAATAATTCGATTTTCATCAAGCCAGAACTGGATCGCTTGCACCAAGAATTGGCCTCTCTTCAGAAGAACTTGCGAGAAGTAGAAGGGCAGGTTCAAGAGCAACAGGACCAAGTGAGCCAATCACAAGAAAAACTAGAATCTTTGAAAGGCCAAGGAGAAGGGGCGCGACTAGGAGAGCAACGCCTTCAATTGGCTTTTGAGCAAGCTCACCAGCAACTCTTGGATGCCCAAGAACTGTTAGAACTTGTCCGTACAGAGCTGGATGAAGGTAGCGACCAGGAGCTCCTCCAAAAACGGGATCATTTGCAAGCGCGACTGAAAGAAATTGAGGCGGAAAAAGAGCAAGTCACTGCTGAGATTGAAGAAGTCAAGCTCAATAAAGATGTCGTTGTCGAGAAAATTGAAAATTTACGAGCAGCCTTTGCCAAGCATCAACTACAGAAAACAGAGTTGAAGAGTCGATTGACCTATGACCAGACAGATGCCGAACGCTTGCAGCAAGAGTTGGCTTCTACTGAACGGGAAATCCAAGCTCTCCAATATGCGATTGAGCAAGGAGAAGATCGACATGAGCAAATCGATGTTTCTGTCCTTGATAAACAACTGCAAGCAACCCTTCAAGAGAAAACCGCTCTGGAGCAAGCTGTGATTCGTAAGCAATTTGAGTTAGAGGATTTGGAAGGACAGTCTGAAGATGTAGCGGGTCATATGGAACAAGCCCGTCGTCAAAATGAGGAGTGGATTCGCCTACAGGCCAAAGCAGAATCCAATCGTGATCGCTTGGCAGATAAGCTAAATAAATTGATGTTAGCTCTGACCGATGAATTCAAGATGAGTTTTGAAGAGGCATCTAATCAGGCCAACGAACTAGAAAATCTAGCCCAGTCTGAGCAAGCCTTAAAAGACTTAGAGAAAGCGATTAAAGGCTTAGGACCTGTCAATATTGATGCTATCGAACAATACGATGAGGTCAAGACTCGGTTTGATTTCCTTTCCGGTCAACGAGAAGATGTCTTGGCAGCGAAGAATCTTCTTCTTGAAACTATTAATGACATGAATGATGAGGTGAAAGAACGCTTTAAGTCTACGTTTGAAGCGATTCGTGAATCCTTCCGAATAACCTTTAAACAGATGTTTGGGGGAGGATCAGCAGATCTCATCTTGACGGATGGGGATCTCTTGTCTGCTGGGGTCGAGATTTCTGTTCAACCGCCAGGTAAGAAAATTCAATCCTTGAATTTGATGAGTGGTGGGGAGAAAGCTTTGTCAGCATTGGCGCTGCTCTTCTCAATCATTCGTGTCAAGACTATTCCATTTGTCATCTTGGATGAGGTAGAAGCGGCTCTAGACGAGGCCAATGTTAAACGTTTTGGGGATTACCTCAATCGTTTTGATAAGGAAAGTCAGTTTATTGTGGTGACCCACCGTAAGGGAACCATGGCGGCAGCAGATTCCATCTATGGAGTGACAATGCAAGAATCTGGAGTCTCTAAGATTGTATCTGTGAAGCTGAAAGATATAGAAGGAATGGATAATGGAAATTAAATTAGTCGCAACAGACATGGATGGGACCTTTTTGGATGAAAATCATCAATTTGATCAAGCTTTATTCCTAAAGGTATTAAAGAAGTTTCAAGAAAAAGGGATCTACTTTGCGGCAGCAAGTGGTCGGGCTCTCCTCTCTTTGAAGACAATCTTTAAAGAGGTTCAGGATCAGATTATTTTTATAGCTGAAAACGGCAGTGTTGTTGAGTTTCATGGTGAAGATGTCTATGAAGCGACCATGAGTCCTGATTTTTACCAAGCTCTGTTTGCCAAGTTACAAGAAAGTCCTTATTTCGATAAAAATAAGTGCTTGTTAACGGGAAAACGCGGGAGCTATGTTTTAAAGACCGTTGATCCAGACTATCTAGCTGCTTCACAAAACTACAATGAAAATATTCAAATGGTGTCAGATTTTTCAGAAATTGATGATCTTGTCTTTAAGATGACCACCAATTTTGACCAAGAAGTATTAGCGGAAGGGGAAGCCTGGGTTACCCAAAATGTTGAGGGTGTTAAGGCTATGACCACTGGCTATGAGTGCATTGATATTGTCTTGGATTATGTGGACAAGGGAGTCGCCATCCAAGCACTAATGGATCAGCTAGGCATTAGTCGAGATCAAGTCCTAGCTTTTGGGGATAACCTCAATGATCTTCATATGATGCAGGTTGTTGGCCATCCAATTGCGCCAGAAAATGCCCGTCCAGAGATTTTGGAATTGGCTGAAAAAGTATTAGCTCACCATTCAACAGGATCTGTCCTTCGCTTCATGGAGGAAGAATTATGAGTCAGATTAAGGTTATCGCACTAGACTTGGACGGTACTCTCTTAAATTCAGAGAAGAAAATCTCCCCTCGGAACTTAGCTGCCATTCGTGCAGCTCAAGAAAAAGGGGTCAAGGTAGTTTTGACGACGGGTCGTCCCCTCAAGGCTATGGATTTTCTGCTTCAAGAGATTGGGACTGCCGGCTTGTCAGATGAATACACCATTACGTTTAATGGGGGCTTGGTACAAAAGAATACAGGGGAGATTATTGCGAAGACAGTTTTCTCTCGTGATGATGTCGTCCGCATTTATGAGGAGACAGAGGCCCTTGGTTTGCCCCTAGATGCCATCAGCGAAGGGGTTGTTTATACACTTGTATCTGATCAAGAATCTCTTTACCCTCTCTATAATCCTTACTTGAACTTTATTCCCGTTTCTATTGAAGATTTGTCCAGTCAGATTTCCTACAATAAGTGTGTAACAGCCTTTCAACAGGACTATTTGGATGGCGCTATTCCAAAGATTTCTCCTGAATTAAGGGAGCGTTTTGAGATTTTTAAATCCAGAGACATGCTCTTGGAATGGTGCCCCAGAGGAGTGCAAAAGGATCGAGGCTTGGAAGCTTTGGTGGAGTATTTAGGAATCGATTCTAGCCAAGTCATGGCGTTTGGAGATGAAGCCAACGATGCCAGCATGTTAAAATGGGCAGGACTAGGAATCGCCATGGCCAATGCGGTGGATGAGGTGAAGGAGATTGCCACTCTAGTCTCAGACTATACCAATGATGAAGATGCAGTCGGAAGAGCTATTGAAGAATATGTATTGAAGGAGGGTCAATAATGGGATTATTTGACCGACTATTTGGAAGAAAAGAAGAAACAAAACCACAAGTTCAGGATCTTACAGAAGAGCTTGTGGAAAGCCCTGAGAAAGTAAGTTCCCCAGCTGCACCGGTATCACAAAAGGCTTCACAAAGTGATGAAGCAAAGATTTCGGCAATGGAAGCCTACTATGCAGAATTAAAAGAGCGAATGGCTGCCGAATCAGCACGATCATCGCAAGAGTCGACAGCATCTTTTGAAGAAGAAGTTTCTTCAGAAGAGCCTGTAAATCAGGAAACAGCTATCGAGGAAGAGGGCTCTTCCCAACTAGAGCAGGATACCTCTCCTGAGGAAGTAACCGAACCTGCTCCTGTTCCTGAAGAACAGACTATAGAAGTAGAAACGTTACAAGAAGAGAATCTTGAAGAAGAGCCTCTGAATTCTTCATCAGATCTAGCTCAAGATGCCCTTGTAGAGGAAGTTCTTGCAAAGAATGAAACAGAAGATGAGACTTCAAATCTTTCCAAAGAACCCGAGGAAGTAATTGAAGAAGCAACTACTGAAAGTTCAGAAGAAGAAACAGGAGAGTTTGAAGAAGACACTCCAGTAGAAGAAACAACTAGCGAACCTGAAGATACAGAAGAGCTTGAAGCAGAATTCCCAGTAGAGGAACCTACTAGTGAACCTGAAGTTTCAGAAGAAGTTGAAGAAGAGTCTTTAGTAGAAGAAACGACAAGTGAGCCAGAGCTTGCTCAACCAACAGAAACGGTTCAAGAAAAATACAATCGAAGCTTGAAGAAAACTCGGACTGGCTTTGGTGCTGCCCTAAATGCATTCTTTGCTAACTTCCGTTCTGTCGATGAAGAATTCTTTGAAGACTTAGAAGAACTCTTGATCATGAGTGACGTCGGAGTCCAAGTCGCTTCGAATCTGACAGAAGAGCTCCGCTATGAAGCACGCTTGGAAAATGCCAAAAAGCCGGATGCCTTGCGTCGCGTGATCATTGAAAAATTGGTGGATCTCTACGAAAAAGATGGCCAATATAATGAGCAAATCAACTTCAAGGACGGCTTGACCGTCATGCTCTTCGTCGGAGTGAATGGCGTTGGGAAAACCACTTCTATCGGAAAACTAGCTCATAAGTACAAGAAGGAAGGGAAAAAAGTGATGCTAGTCGCAGCAGATACCTTCCGGGCAGGAGCTGTTGCTCAATTGGCTGAATGGGGACGTCGTGTGGATGTGCCCGTTGTCACAGGTCCTGAAAAATCAGATCCTGCAAGTGTGGTCTTTGATGGGATGGAACGAGCAGTGGCAGAACAAGTCGATGTTTTGATGATTGATACGGCTGGTCGCCTTCAGAATAAAGACAATCTGATGGCTGAATTAGAAAAAATCGGTCGCATTATCAAGCGCGTGGATCCTACAGCCCCTCATGAAACCTTCTTGGCCTTGGATGCGTCTACAGGACAAAATGCCCTGGTTCAAGCCAAGGAATTCTCTAAGATCACGCCGATTACTGGAATCGTCCTTACTAAGATTGATGGAACAGCTCGAGGAGGAGTGGTTCTTGCGATTCGAGAAGAATTGGATATTCCAGTGAAATTAATTGGTTTTGGTGAAAAAATCGATGATATCGGTGAATTTAATTCTGAAAACTTTATGCGTGGCTTGTTAGAAGGCTTGATATAAGCAAAAAACTCATCTCTAGAAAGAGATGAGTTTTTAAGTTGCACTTTTAGTCAGTCGGACAATTTATTCTTCAATTGCTGGTTGCCAGACCCATTCCGCATTGTAATCCTTCAAGAGGTCAAAGGAAGCTTGAGGTCCCATGGTTCCAGATTTATATTCATGAAGAGGGACTTGATTTTCAGCCCACATGTGTTCGATTCGGTCAATTAAGTTCCAAGAGGCTCTAACTTCGTTCCAATGACTAAAGTTGGTTGAGTCATTGTTCAAGACATCATAGATCAACTTTTCGTAAGGCTCTGGAGATGCACCGGTTGCGGTAGCTTCTGTTACATAGTCGAAGGAAATGGGAGCAATCTGGAACTGCTCGCCAACTTCTTTTCCGTTGACACTGAGAGAGAAACCTTCATTTGGTTGAATGTAGATGGTGAGCACATTTGGTGCAATTTCCTGACCAAAAATAGAGTCCATTTGTTTGAAGACGACATTCACATGGGTACCCTTTTTGGTCAGACGTTTTCCTGTACGGAAGAAGAAAGGTACTCCACGGAAGCGATCGCTATCCACAAAGAAGGCTCCAGAGGCAAAAGTCTCGGTCATGGATTCAGGGTTGACATTTGGT
Source organism: Streptococcus sp. A12 (assembly GCF_905372335.1). GTDB lineage: Bacteria > Bacillota > Bacilli > Lactobacillales > Streptococcaceae > Streptococcus. The sequence goes on along the minus strand of NZ_CAJPOU010000032.1, from coordinate 3,792 downwards.
TCACTACGGTAAGAGATGTCCTTTTTCCCTTGAATTTTTCCAGAACGGTATTGACCTCTGATAAATAGTTTCTTTAATTCTTCATCAGATGGGTTGACCAATTGTTCAAAGACTTTCACCTTCTCTTTACGGATGTCTTCCTTGGTGAAGGAAGCTGGTTTGTCCATAGCTAAGAGAGAAAGCAGTTGAAGGGTATGGTTTTGGACCATGTCGCGGAGGGCACCAGATTCATCATAGTAGCCACCACGTTCTTCGACTCCTAGTCGTTCTGCAAAAGTGATTTGAACATTGTCGATATAGTCACGGTTCCAGATGTTTTCAAAGATTAGGTTGGCAAAGCGGAGGGCAAAGATGGACTGGATCATTTCTTTACCAAGATAATGGTCAATCCGGAAAATTTGCTCTTCCTCAAAGGTTTCTTCCAGTTCTTTGTTGAGCTGACTAGCTGTTTCTAAATCCGTTCCAAATGGTTTTTCAACAATCAAACGTTCAAAGCCTTTTCCATCCACAATGCCTTCAGATTTCAAATGTTTGGCAATCGTACCAAAGAATTGAGGTGCCATGGATAGGAAGAAGAGTTTATTATGTTCAGCTTGGTAGGTATCGTTGAGCTGATTTTGAAGTTCACGAAGCTTGATGTAGTGCTCCGTATCATTGACATCGTGGCTTTGGTAGTAAAAATGGCTGGCAAATTCTTGCGCCTGTTCAGGACTGTCTGCTAAATCCGAAATGGATTCAACGACAACGGATTCAAAGTATTCTTTGCTCCAAGGTCGACGAGCAGTTCCAATCACTGCAAAATGCTCGGAAAGATTTCCAGCTTTATAGAGTCTAAAAAGGGAAGGGTAGAGTTTGCGTTGAGCTAAATCACCACTGGCCCCGAAAATGGTTACAATTACTTTTGAGGACATGTTCATACCTATTTTCTAACTTGATAAACCATATTCTACCATAAAATTCAGAAAATTTCTCTTTGAAAGTAAAAGGATTCAGACTTTAAAAGAGAATGAACGTGGAAGAAGCCACTAAAAAAGGTTGGACCGAAAGGTCACAACCGAGAGATGTTTAACGGACTTTAGAAGACCCGATAGACATAAGGATTTGTTGGTTTTTCTACTGAGTGGGCTTCCTTTATTTCTAGGATAGGAAGGGTTTGGCCTAGTTGTTTATGGTATTGGATCTTGAGAGTTCCAGTAGCCTGGACCCAGGTATTGTCGTCATAGGTTTGGGAGGCTCCTTTGGTTAACAAACCATAGACTCCTGAATCAGCGATACAGTGGATAATTCCAAAACGGAAAAGGAACTGACTGCCCGGATCCTGGGGATCCTTATAAATGAAGCCGGTTAGGGTAAAGGTTTTTCCAGCAAATTCATCTGGATAGTCGTAGATCACTTCCATGACTTCCATATAGTTTTCTGTCGTGATCTGGATATGATCTTGCTTGAGGTACTTCTTGGCTGCAGTCCTCATCTCGGATTCATAAGCAGATTTGGTAAAATAACTGCTAGTATCTGGCTTGAGGTATTGGTTGGTTGTGCCCTCATCATTTTGAATATCTTTGGAAGAGCCAGCCGCGATGGGAAAATGATAGCCCTTGGCTGAAACCGTTTGGGAATCCAAGGTCACTGTCGGGAAGCCGATCCCTACAATCAAGGGAATCAGGAGCAGAAGAATACTCATGACTTTGGCTTTTTTACTGGTGAGGTGACTATGAACGGGCAGATTCTTCATCCAAATATAGAGCTGGACGACAGCCAAGAGGAAGGAAAGAATCATAGAGATATAGGCTAAATAGGAATAGTGCATATTGATGTATTGGTTGAGCTTACCAGAAAGCTGCAAATACATAGTAATTTCGAAATAGCCTGCTAAAATGAGAAATCGAATCATAGGACCACCCCCACAAACCAAGCATAAACCAAGACAACGAGGCTGACGATGCTAATGAATTGGACAATAAAGCGATTGGTCAGATAATTCTTCATCATCAAGAGGTTCTTGACGTCTAGCATAGGTCCGATAACCAGAAAGGCTAAAACGGGAGCTAAGCCAAAACTCGAGAGAAGGGAGGAGCCGATAAAGGCGTCCGCCTCACTACACAAGGAGAGGAGGAAGGAGAGAAGCATAAGGAGGAGTATGGCTAGGAGTGGCGTCGCTGAAATAGAAGTCAGCACGCGAGTTGGCACATAAACCTGAACCACACTGGCAAATAAACAACCGAAGACCAGATAGCGTCCAGTGTCGAAAAACTCATCAATGGCCTGCACGAACACTTGGAAGAAGCGTTGACCGGCAGATAGTTTTGAAAAGTCATGAAGATGGACTTCCTTGCGGTTGGCCCGTTGAATAGAAGCTGTTTGGAAAAATCCTAGGAAAATCCCAAGAACAGTCGCTACCAGGATAGAGCCGATCGCTCGTAAGAGAGCCATTTGAATAGAATTGCCAAAGGCAGAATAAGTGGCAAAGAGGACAATGGGATTAATAACCGGGGCTGTCACTAGAAAGGGCACAGCTGTATAGCTAGGCACCTTCTTCTCTAAAAAGCGATTGATAATGGGGAGGATACCACACTCACAGGAAGGGAAAATAAAGCCAATCAAGGTCCCAAATAGAATTCTCCCCCATTTATTTTTGGGAAGGGCTCGGTAGACTTTTTCAGGGGTGATGTAGACATCAATCGCCCCTGAAATGATACTTCCAATCAAAACAAAGGGAAGGGCTTCAATCATAATCGAAAGAAAAATCGCTCCAGCCTGAAGGACACTGGTTGGCAACTGTTGGAAGAAACTCATTTGTTTGAATCCTTCCGCACTTTTTCCCCTGTTGTTTCATTCTTCTTGTCATCTGGTAAAGTGACTTGAGGGGGATCTGGGAAGACAGCAAATTCCTCAAAGAGTTTGTCTAAATCATCTGTTTTTGAAAATTTAATCGCCATGATAGGTCTCCTTTTCTTTTTTTCTCATTATATCAAATTCTCAAAAAAGAGGGGAAAATCAAGTCCAAAAGTAAGATGAAAAAGCAGTATAGAAGGCCTTCTATGGTATAATAGAAGCTATGGAAAAATATGAAAAAATAGCCCAAGAATTGGGCGTCAGTCTCAAACAAATTGATACTGTTTTGACCTTGACAGCAGAGGGATCCACCATCCCCTTTATCGCTCGGTATCGAAAAGATGCTACGGGTAATTTAGATGAAGTAGCCATTAAAGCTATTATCGACATGGACAAGTCTTTAACAGCCTTAGCCGATCGGAAAGAAACTGTTCTCGCTAAGATTGAAGAGCTTGGGAAATTGACCCCAACCTTAAAAGAAGCGATTGAGCAAGCTGAAAAATTGGCGGATGTGGAAGAATTGTATCTTCCCTACAAGGAAAAACGCCGGACCAAGGCAACCATTGCGCGTGAGGCAGGACTTTTCCCACTTGCTCGGATGATTCTGCAAGATCAAAAGGACTTAGAAACAGCAGCAGAAGAATTCCTATCTGAAGGATTTCCAACTGTAAAGGATGCAATCTCTGGTGCTATCGATATCTTGGTCGAAGCCATTGCAGAAGACCCACAATTGCGCAACCTTACCTACCAGGAGATTCGCAAACACTCTTTAATCACCTCTAGTCTCAAGGATGAAAGCAAAGACGAGAAGCAAGTCTTCCAAATCTATTATTGTTTTTCTGAGAAGATTGCAAATATGCAGGGCTACCGAACCCTGGCCTTAAACCGTGGAGAGAAATTGGGGGTATTAAAGGTTGGATTTGAGCATCCTGTAGATCGTTTGATTCGTCACTTTGAAGC
>NZ_CAJPOU010000031.1 GCF_905372335.1 Streptococcus sp. A12 | reverse complement strand
CCCGTGTTACCGCCGTGAAAAGGCGGTGTCTTAACCCCTTGACCAACGGACCATGTCATTAACAGAACATATCCCATTATACCATCGATTCAAAAATTGTCAAGCCTTTTTCTGTATTTTATTTAATAATTCTTCGACCCTTTTCACCTGTGTACGAGAGACGGGGCAAGTTGTCTCCTCTTCTAACATCAAGAGTCTCTTGCGACGATCAAAATTGACAATCATTCTTTGATTGACTAGATAGGACTGATTGGGACTAAAGAAATGATTATCTACATCTTTCTCAAGTATATCCTTGATAGTCCCTAAAAATTCCTTTTGAAAATTCTTTCCAACAAGTCGCAATTTGTGGGAAACTCCAGTTGTTTCAATGTACAATATATCTCGATATGGAACTCGAATTTCCATATTTTTGAAACTATACTCAAAGAAATCAATGATATTTTTATTTTCAATCACATTCTTCTTCAAGTAGAGAATGCATTCTCGAATTTTTTCCTTAAATAAGTTTTCATTCAAGGTTTTTTCAATAAATTCGAGAGCTGATACCTTGTAACGATAGGTAATGGTTGCAAATTCCGATTTCGTCGTGATAAAGGCAATAATGGCAAAAGGATTGACCTCACGAATCATTTGAGCTGCCTTGATACCAGCTTTTTCATCCCCTTTGATATCAATGTCAAGGAAGAAAAGCTGATGAAAATCACCATTGGTTAGATATTCCTTTAGTTCAGCTATTTTACTGGTGGAAACAATATTTAATCGTAGGCCTTCCTCCTCAGCGATAGCTTTTACATGTTTCTCTACTCGAACTTGTTGAGAAATTTCGTCCTCTAGCAATACAATATTCATCTATCTTCCTTTCTCTCCAATAACTAAGCTCTGCGTAAATCTTCCATTGATCAACTCTGTCTCTAGAAAAATAGCAGCATATTCTCCAATAAGATCTTTTACAATCGCAAGCCCCATTCCTCTACGATCCCCTTTAGTTGAAAATCCCTTTTCATAGAGTTTATTCCAATTAATCGGCTCATCAGAAATAGAGTTCTTTATGATCAGATGCACTCCATTCGGCATATTAAAAACAGCTATTTGAACTTCTTTTTCTTGACTCATTTTAGCAGCTTCAATAGCATTATTGACTAAAATTCCGACGGTTCGTACAAGATCCAACAATCTCATTGGAACCTTTTCAATAATATCTTCTGTTTCAAAGGTTAGTTTGACACCCATTTCCTCCGCATAGATCCATCCCCTACTTAGGATACTTCTCAAAGCAGAATCTCGAATATTACCTAGGTCAAATCCTGTATATTCTTCTTTTTGGAGTTGGCCATAGCATTCCTCAAGAACATCTCTTTGAATTCGTTTAATATCCTCAATATTTTCTTCCTCAATCGCTAAATTTAAGGAAGTGATAATATTTCCAAAATCATGACGAAAACCTTTTAATTCTAAATAGAGGCCTTGAATTTTATTCATATACTGTTCCATTTGGCGCTGTTCGAACCTCTTTTGCTTCAACTCCATTTTCTTTTCATAACGATCTCGAACCGTCTTCATTTGAACCATGGTTCCGATAAACATCAAGAAACAAATCGTTGCTACCATGCTACCAAAACTATTGAAATGAGCAATATCACTTATCCAATGAGAAGCATTCAATACTAAGGTTAAAATAAGATAACTAACGATCAATTGTTGGACAAATTTCTTAAAAACCCGCTCTTTAAAATAGAGAAGATTCACTTCGAGAATCGTTAATACCTTCATAATTAAAATAAGTGAGATAATTCGAATAGTTAAAAAGTAATAATCAGAGTATTGGTTAATTATACTATCACCAAAAATAGAAGAAGTGATTACTGATAAAAATGTATCTGTACTTTCAACTGCTAGATAAATGATGAATGAGTAAAGACCCGCTATCTGACGTTGAAGATTACAAATAAAATAGTAATAAAAATAAAGAAATAGTGGCCATAGACATAACATTAGATAATCGATATGTAAATCAAAGTAATCTAAGACCGCTGTGATGACAAATACAGCAACAACACCAGATCCTAAAATCAATTGTTTACTATATTTATTAAGTTTTTGATCAATTTTTAAAAAAGATAAAAAAATTATAAAAATAGTTAAGATTAAAGATAGGGTATTTAGAAACATCAGTTTCCTCCCCTACCAAAAATTAGATTAATAAGTTCACCAACACTATTCTTTCTCCGTTTATCCCCTCCACAGATTTGCTGCAATTCTTTTTCTGTAAGAACCTTAAATGCTTTAGAAACTGTTGATGGATTGTTTTTCATAAAAAAATCTCCTTATAATTTATTTGATCATTAAATTATTAAATTTAATATACATAAATTTTAGTAAAAAATCAAAGACTTTTTTAACATTTCCGCTATTTGGTTCATTTTTACAGCTATTTGGAACGAAAAATCTAGTTTTTGCAATTTTTTTATCCCATCTGTTTAGAAAAATTCTAGTTTTTTTTAAACTAAGTAACAAAAAAACGTGATTTTTATACAAATCACGTTTTTATTTTGATCCCAGCAGGATTCGAACCTGCGACCGTTCGCTTAGAAGGCGAATGCTCTATCCAGCTGAGCTATGAGACCAGATGTCTTTTTATTCTATCAGAAAATAGGAGGAGCGTCAAGATTCATTTATGGTAAGGACTTCCTTGTTGAATCATAAATGCCCGGTAGATTTGTTCGATTAAAACAAGCTTCATCAATTGATGGGGAAGGGTTAACTTTCCAAAACTCATAAGTAAATTCGCTCGTTTTTTAACTGCTGGGGACAAACCTAGACTTCCTCCAATCACGAAGGTAATTTCAGAATACCCTCGTACAGTCACCTCTTCTATGGTTTGACTAAACTTCTCAGATGGAAATTGTTGCCCTTCAATCGCTAAGGCAATCACATACTCACGATCTCCAATTTTAGCTAATATGCGATTTCCTTCTTTTTCTAGGATTTGCTGATTTTCTAAATCACTGGCCCGATCAGGAGTTTTTTCATCCGGTAATTCTATCATTTCTAGCTTCGTAAACCGCCCCAAGCGTTTCGTATACTCGGCGATTCCATCTTTTAAATACTTTTCTTTTAATTTTCCAACTGTTACAATCTTAATTTTCATATTCATATTCTAACACAAATGAACTTATACACAAGTCTTCAACAAATAGGCCAGCATCTATCTTTCAAAAAATGGCTCTATATTCACGTTTTTCACACTTATACACAGTTTTCCACAACTTGTGGAAAAAATTTCCATTTTAAGTTATAATTAAGAAACTAGGTCTATACTTTTCCATAATTGGAACAATAGGAGAAAACTATGAAACAACCATCAAATTTTCTAAAAAAAATTTTGCAACTTTTACTTGTTCTTGTCATTGGGTTTACTGGAGGAATCTTAGGGACCTTGACCTCTTTCCAGTTTACCAAGGGGAATTCTACAAATCCTAGCCAAGAAATAAAATCTACCAAAGTTAATCGTGCTTATAAGAATACAACATCAACTAGTGAAGCTGTTGATAAGGTTAAAAATGCTGTTGTTTCTGTTATTACCTATGCTGAAACCTCTGAAAAAGGCTTCATCAATGGAGAAACAGATTCTGATCCAGAAGTAGCTAGTGAAGGTTCAGGTGTTATCTATAAAAAAGATGGTAAAGATGCTTATTTAGTAACAAATGCCCACGTATTAATGGGAGCAACAAAAGCCGATATTCTCTTTGCAGATGGAAATAAAGTTTCTGGAGAAGTTGTTGGTTCTGATACTTTCTCAGATATTGCGGTTGTTAAAATCAGTTCAGATAATGTTACGACCGTGGCTGAATTTGGGGATTCATCTAAGTTGACTGTTGGAGAGACCGCAATCGCTATTGGTAGTCCTTTAGGAACAAAATTTGCCAATTCCGTTACCCAAGGGATTGTCTCTAGTCTCGGACGTACTGTGAAGCTCAAATCAGAAGACGGCCAAAATGTATCTACAAAAGCGTTGCAAACGGATGCTGCAATCAACCCAGGGAATTCTGGCGGTCCTCTTATCAATATTCAGGGACAAGTCATCGGAATCACCTCAAGTAAAATCTCTTCAAATGGCCAAACTGCGGTTGAGGGAATGGGATTTGCAATTCCTGTAAATGATGTACAAAATATTATTGAACATTTAGAAAAAGATGGTAAAGTCATTCGTCCAGCTCTTGGAATTACCATGATGGACCTGGCTAACCTATCCTCTTCTGATCTTAGCCAATTAGACATTCCAAGCAAACTCAAAGGTGGGGTTCTTGTCCGCTCAGTTGAAAATGATATGCCGGCATCCAAATATTTGCGTCGATTAGATATCATTACAAAAATCGATGACACAACCATTGAATCAACTGCAGATTTACAATCTGCCCTCTATTCTCATCAAATTGGTGATAAAATTAAAGTCATTTTCTATAGAGATGGTAAGCAAAAAACAGCTACCATTGAGCTGACAAAATCTACAGAAAATCTTGGAAATTAAGTAAATTTACAACAGTGTCAACACACCTTTACGAAATTGTAAAGGTGTGTTATGCTATATACATCATGGAAAAAATTGATATTATTGACGTAAAGCAAATACGAAACAATCCTTTTCAACCTCGTCAAACCTTTGTACAAGAGAAATTAGAAGAACTCGCAGCTTCAATCAAAGAAAATGGATTAATCCAGCCCATTATTGTTCGAAAATCTCCGATTGTTGGTTATGAACTACTTGCTGGAGAAAGACGCTACCGAGCAGCTCAAATGGCTGGTTTCAAAGAAATCCCTGCGATTATAAGAGACTTATCAGATGATGACATGATCAAACAAGCCATTATCGAAAATTTACAAAGAGAAGATTTGAATCCAATTGAAGAGGCCGAATCTTACCAACATCTTATTGATAAAGGGGCTACCCATGAAGAAATTTCACAATTTATGGGAAAATCTCGTCCTTACATCAGCAATATGGTCCGTTTACTTCATCTCTCACCAATTGTCAAAGAAGCCATCAAAAATGATCAAATTTCACAAGGACATGCCCGCATTTTAGTTCCTTTAAAAGAAGATCTACAAATCTATTGGTTGGAACGAACTCTTAAAGAAGGACTAAGCGTTCGTAGTTTGGAAGAAAAGGTTGGTCAAAAAAAGAAAAGGCCAAGTAAAAAAGAGAAAGAACTCTTTTTAGCACAGGAAGAAAACAGATTAAAAAAGATGCTAGGAACCGAAGTAGAAATTCGTCTGACAAAACAAGAAAAAGGTAGTATCCATATTTCATTTAACAACCTTGATGAATACCAACGAATTATTAACAGTCTCAAATGAGGCTGTTATTTTTTATAACACAACTAACAGATTTATCCACCTCTTTAAAACTCCTCCTTACTTGATACTTCTACTTTCTTCTCTCTTATCCCCAACCTGTGGAAAACTTCTACACACATTGGGGAAAACTATTCACATATTGTGGAAAAAACTCTTTTTTATTCCCTTAGAACAAGTTGTGGAAAACTCCCTCCTTTTATGATAAAATAAGAAAAACATAGCAAGTAAAAAATGAATAGGAGGGCGATAAGTGTCAAGAGAAGAAACATTCTGGAATCGTGTGATTGAATTAAGTAAAAAGACATTTAAAAAAGAAATCTTTGACTATTTTGTCCTTACTTCAAGACTCATCAAAGTCGATCAACAAGAAGCCGTTATTTATTTAGATGCAGAAGTAAAGAAATTATTCTGGGAAGAGAATATGACAAAGGTGATTCTGACTGCTGGATTTGAAATTTATGCAGTAGAATTAACCATTTCCTACCAATTCAATCTTGAAGAAGAGGAAGAAGAAAAGGAGTTTATTCCCCTTTCAGAAACAACCAGAGACTATGCAGTGAGCCTTGCTCCAATAGTAGATTTGCCTCCTATCCAAACAGGATTAAGAAAGAAATACACCTTTGATAATTTTGTAAGTGGAGACGGAAATCAATGGGCTTTGGCTGCCGCTTTAGCAGTTTCTGAAAACCTTGCTACCACTTATAATCCTTTATTTATCTATGGAGGACCCGGTTTAGGTAAAACGCATTTGCTCAACGCAATTGGGAATCAGATTATGGAAAACTACCCAAATGCTCGAGTAAAATACATCCCAGCAGAATCCTTTATCAATGAATTTTTAGAGCGTCTTCGCCTTAATGATATGGATACTTTTAAAAAGACCTATCGAAACTTGGATCTGCTCTTAATTGATGATATTCAATCGCTTGGAGGAAAAAAGGTTACAACTCAAGAAGAGTTCTTTAATACCTTTAATGCTCTTTATGGGGATAATAAGCAGATTGTCCTAACCAGCGATCGTAGTCCTGATCATTTAGATAGCTTAGAAGAACGTCTAGTCACACGCTTTAAGTGGGGCTTGACGCAAAATATTACACCACCAGATTTTGAAACTCGAATCGCTATTTTGAGAAATAAAATCGAAGACCTGGACTTTACTTTCCCGGATGATACACTCGAATACCTAGCAGGTCAATTTGATTCTAACGTCCGAGACTTAGAGGGTGCTTTGAATGATATCTCTCTTGTGGCAAGAGTTAAAAAAATCAAAGATATTACAATAGATGTCGCAGCTGAAGCCATTCGAGCTCGTAAGAATGAAGCCTTACAAATTACGGTGATTCCTATTGAAAAGATTCAAACGGAAGTTGGAAAATTTTACAATGTCAGTGTCAATGAAATGAAAGGCTCTCGACGGGTTCAAAATATTGTCCTAGCTCGACAAGTAGCTATGTACCTCGCCCGCGAGATGACCGACAATAGTCTTCCTCGTATTGGGCGTGAATTTGGAGGAAAAGACCACACAACGGTCATGCATGCTTATGAAAAAATCAAAGGGATGATCGAAATTGATGACAATCTCAGACTCGAGATTCAAACCATCAAGAAAAAATTAAAGTAATCCCATGTGGACAATCCTAGAAAAACTCGTTTCTTTTTCCACATGTTGTGAACAAGGCACTTTTCAATTCCTGTCTGGCTTTAGAAGAGTTTTCCACATGTTCCACACACTCTACTATTACTATTAACTTACTAATACTAAAATAATAAAAGGAGATCTCATGATTAATTTTTCTATTAACAAGGCTTATTTCCTACAAGCTTTAAATACGACAAAAAGAGCCATTAGTTCAAAAAATGCAATTCCAATCTTATCCACTATTAAGATTGATGTCACTTCTGAAGGGATTACTCTCATTGGATCAAATGGACAAATCTCAATCGAATACTTTATTTCTGTTAAAGATGACAATGCAGGCCTTCTAGTAACGACACCAGGTGCTATTCTTTTAGAAGCAACTTTCTTTATCAATGTTGTGTCCAGTCTACCAGATGTCGTTTTAGATGTGAAAGAAATCGAACAAAAACAAATTGTATTAGTTAGTGGAAAATCAGAAATTACCCTTAAAGGAAAAGATGCAGAACAATATCCTCGCATTCAAGAAATTTCAGCCAGCAACCCTCTAACGCTCCCAATTCAAACTTTGAAGAAAATCATTTCTGAGACAGCTTTTGCAGCAAGTACCCAAGAAAGTCGTCCGATTTTGACAGGAGTTCATTTTGTTCTTTCTGATCACAAGGAATTAAAAACGGTGGCAACGGATTCTCATCGAATGAGTCAAAAAAATATTACCCTTGAAAAAAATGGGGATAACTTTGATGTTGTGATTCCAAGCCGTTCTTTACGCGAATTAACGTCTGTCTTTTCAGATGAGATTGAACAGGTTGAAGTCTTCTTTGCTAATAACCAGATTTTATTTAGAAGTGACAATATCAGTTTCTATACACGCCTGTTGGAAGGAAACTATCCAGATACGGATCGCTTGATTCCAACAGAGTTTAGTTCGGAAGTAACCTTTAAAGTTGCTCATCTTCGCCAAGCCATGGAACGGGCCCGCCTGTTGTCTAATGCTACTCAAAACGGTACTGTTAAATTAGAAATCGCTAGTGGGGTCGTTTCTGCCCACGTCAATTCTCCTGAAGTAGGGCGTGTGAATGAAGAAATTGATACAGAAGCAGTTTCGGGAGATGATTTAAACATCAGCTTTAATCCAACTTATTTGATTGACGCTTTGAAAGCTATTGAAAGTGAAAAAGTCGTCATTCGCTTCATCTCTGCAGTTCGTCCCTTTACATTGGTACCAGCTGAGGAATCTGAACGCTTCATTCAATTAATTACACCAGTTCGGACCAATTAAGGGCCAAAAGCTAGCATTGAACAGGCTAGCTTTGCGTCTTCTATGTTGATGAAAGGAAAATCCATGTATCAGGTCGGTGATTTTGTAGAAATGAAAAAACCCCATGCTTGTACTATTAAAGCAACAGGGAAAAAAGCTAATCGTTGGGAAATTCGGCGAGTAGGAGCAGATATCAAAATTCGTTGTAGTAATTGTGATCATATGGTCATGATGAGCCGTCATGATTTCGATCAAAAAATGAAAAAAGTATTGTAAAAGGTTCAGTCATCTTGGTGACTGAACCTTTTGTATTATTTTAATTCTTCAAATTTTCCATCTTTTACTTCTTTGAAGCCATTAGACTTAAAGGTTTTAAGTGTTGTCTTGTAGCCAATGTAATCAACATTTTGATTTTCTTGTGTAGCAATTAACTGATTTTCTTGTAATTCTTTTAAATCTGCCTTGGTATAATCAATCTTTGTTTTTTCAACGAGATAGTCATCCTTATATTCTGCAGAGTGTGAGAATCCTTTGACATCTTTGAATTTTTTATCGTATTCATCAATAACTTTTTTTAATTGTTCTTTTGGCAATCCTGCTCCTTCGTAGTAAATAACAGTTGTAGAATCTGTACTTAGAATTTTATCACCCTGATATTCAACAATCAAACGAATATCAGTTTTCTTATCTTGGTTAATTAATTGAAGGTACCCTTTTTTTGTACTTTGTCCACAAGCTCCCAGAAGAAATAGGGTAAAGACTGCTAAAAGAGGCAGAAGGATCGATTTAATTGATAGTTTTTTCATGACGAAAACTCCTTTATTATTGTTGGTTTGATTATACCATATTCTTACAGGATTGGACAGGTGACTTTTAGTTTTAAGAGAGAGCATTTTTTCATTATCTTGTGCTTTGAATTATGTTATAATAAAAGGGATTGAAATGTGAACGGAGAAGAAGATAAATGGCTTTAACAGCAGGTATCGTTGGTTTGCCAAACGTTGGTAAATCAACCCTATTTAACGCAATTACAAAAGCAGGAGCAGAGGCTGCAAACTATCCCTTTGCGACCATTGATCCAAACGTTGGAATGGTAGAAGTTCCAGATGAACGCCTCCAAAAATTAACGGAAATGATCACTCCTAAGAAGACAGTTCCGACAACCTTTGAATTTACAGATATAGCAGGGATTGTAAAAGGTGCTTCTAAAGGGGAAGGACTTGGTAATAAATTCTTGGCCAATATTCGTGAAGTGGATGCCATTGTCCATGTAGTACGTGCTTTTGATGATGAAAATGTCATGCGGGAGCAAGGTCGTGAAGATGCTTTTGTTGATCCACTAGCAGACATTGATACTATTAACCTAGAGTTGATTTTGGCTGACCTAGAATCTGTGAATAAACGCTATGCGCGTGTGGAAAAGATGGCCCGTACGCAAAAGGACAAGGATTCCGTTGCAGAATTTAATGTCCTCCAAAAGATTAAGCCAGTTCTGGAAGACGGGAAGTCAGCTCGTACCATCGAATTCACAGACGAAGAACAAAAAGTTGTCAAAGGTCTCTTCCTCTTGACCACTAAACCCGTTCTTTATGTAGCGAATGTGGATGAGGATGTTGTTGGAGACCCAGACTCTATTGATTATGTGAAACAAATTCGTGAATTCGCAGAAACAGAAAATGCAGAGGTAGTGGTGATTTCTGCGCGTGCTGAAGAAGAAATTTCTGAATTAGACGATGAAGATAAAAAAGAGTTTCTTGAAGCCATTGGTTTGACAGAGTCAGGTGTGGATAAGTTGACTCGTGCAGCTTACCATTTACTTGGACTTGGAACTTACTTCACAGCTGGTGAAAAAGAAGTTCGCGCTTGGACTTTCAAACGTGGTATGAAAGCTCCTCAAGCAGCTGGAATTATCCACTCAGACTTTGAAAAAGGATTTATCCGTGCTGTAACCATGTCTTATGATGATTTGGTCAAATATGGATCTGAAAAGGCTGTAAAAGAAGCAGGACGCTTGCGAGAAGAAGGAAAAGAATATGTCGTTCAAGATGGCGACATCATGGAATTCCGCTTCAATGTATAAAGAAAATAAGTAAATAACCAAAAGGTTGGAAAAAAATTCCAGCCCTTTTGGCTTTTGAAAGGGAAAGTAAATGACAAAATTAATCGTCGGATTGGGAAATCCGGGAGATAAATATGTGGAAACCAAACACAATGTTGGCTTTATGTTAGTGGATCAGCTGGCGAAGTCTCTCAACCTCACTTTTTCACATGATAAGATTTTTCAAGCAGATGTGACCTCCACCTTTATAGATGGAGAAAAGGTATTTTTAGTCAAGCCAACCACTTTTATGAATGAGAGTGGCAAGGCCGTACACGCGCTTTTGACCTATTATGGTTTAGAGGTGGAAGATTTGGTCGTTATTTATGACGACTTGGATATGGAAGTCGGCAAGATTCGTCTTCGTGCCAAAGGATCAGCTGGAGGCCACAACGGAATCAAATCAATTATCAACCATATTGGAACTCAGACCTTTAATCGCATCAAGATTGGAATCGGAAGACCCAAGCATGGCATGTCAGTAGTCCACCATGTCTTAGGGAAATTCGATCAGGATGATTATGCTACCATCCTCCTTGCTATCGACAAGTCAGAAGAAGCCCTTCGTTTTTATTTAAAAGAAGGGCAGTTTGAAAAAACAATGCAACAATACAATGGATAAATATAAGACACTGGTTGATCTATTTCAACAAAATAAAAATATCAGAAAATGGCAACAAGACCAACAAAAAAGAAGTCGCTCTCTTCTACTAGGACTGTCTTCGTCTACAAAAGCTATTACCATGGCGACAGCTGTCGAAGACGGACACAAGGTCTTGGTTTTGACCTCTTCCCAAAATGAAGCAGAACGGCTCGCCAGTGATTTATTGGGTTTATTAGGCGAAGAAAAGGTCTATCTTTTCCTCGGAGATGACAATCCTTTGGCAGAGTTTGTCTTTGCTTCCCAGGAACGGATCTTTTCTCGTCTGGAAGCTCTGGACTTTCTTTTAGCTCCAGAAAAAGAAGGAATCGTTATTGCCAATGTAAGTGGTAGTCGTTTGCTCTTACCTAATCCAAAGACTGTCAGCTCTATGATTCAGTCTTTCTCTGTTGGAGAAGAAAGAAATCTGACAGAATTGAAAGATACCCTACTGGCTATGGGCTATCAAAAGGTTTCACAGGTAAGCCAACAGGGAGAGTTTAGTCTTCGAGGGGATATTGTAGATCTTTTTGAAGCCAGTCAAGATTTCCCTTATCGCCTGGAATTTTTTGGAGATGAGATTGATGGCATTCGGACCTTTTCTCCAGAGACTCAACGTTCACTAGAAAATCTAGATGCGGTAATAGTTCATCCAGTTAGTGATATGTTACTAACTAAAGATGATTTTCTAAGAGGACAGAAGAATCTAGAAAATCTGATTCAAAAAAGTCCTCATCCAGAGTTCAAATCCTATTTGACTGAGATACTCACAGAAGCGCATCACCAGCGTCTCCATACAGATAGTCGAAAATTTCTCTCTCTTTTTTATCAGCAAACCTATACTCTCTTTGATTACCTCCCCAAACATGCTCCTCTTTTTTTGGATGATTACCATAAAATCCTGGATCAGGAGGCGCGGTTTGATGTAGAAGTTGCTAACCTTTTGACAGAGGACCTACAAAAGAGTCGCTCTTTCGCTGAAGCCCAGTATTTTGCGGACAATAGCGCACTCTTACGCACTTATAAACCAGCTTCTTATTTTTCAAATTTTCAAAAAGGCTTGGGAAATCTGCGATTTTATGCCCTCTATTCTTTTAACCAATACCCCATGCAGGAATTCTTCAGTCAGTTCTCTCTTTTAAAAGATGAAATTGACCGTTTCCGTAAACAAGACTACACAGTCATTCTTCAGGTGACGAGTAAACAAGGACTCCACCAGTTACAAGAGCACTTGAGAGATTACGGGATTGATCTGGATTATCTTGCACCTGATCAGCTTCATCCAGGGCAGAGCCAGTTGATCATCGGTGGGTTGGCGCGTGGCTTCCACTTTGTGGATGAGAAGATTGTCTTGATTACAGAGACAGAAATCTTCCAGAAAAAGGTTAAACGAAAGATTCGTCGGCAAACTATTTCTAACGCGGAGCGGTTAAAAAACTACAATGAGTTGGAAAAGGGAGACTACGTTGTTCACCAGGTTCATGGAATTGGTCAGTATTTAGGACTAGAAACCATCGAAATTTCTGGTGTCCACCGAGACTATGTCTCCATCCAATATCAAAATGGAGACCGGATTTCTATCCCTGTGGATCAAATCCAGATGCTGTCCAAGTATGTTGCGAGTGATGGCAAACCTCCTAAAATCAACAAACTCAATGATGGTCGCTTCCAAAAGGCCAAACAAAAGGTCCGTCAGGAAGTAGAGGATATTGCAGATGATCTGATTCAACTCTATGCAGAGCGAAGCCAATTGAAAGGCTTTGCCTTTACTCCAGACGATGAGAACCAAGAAGCTTTTGATCAGGCTTTTCCCTATGTTGAAACAGATGATCAGATTCGCTCTATCCAAGAAATCAAGAAGGATATGGAATCTTCAAGCCCTATGGATCGCCTCTTGGTCGGAGACGTGGGCTTTGGGAAGACAGAAGTTGCTATGCGAGCGGCCTTTAAAGCTGTCAAAGACCATAAACAAGTGGCTGTCTTAGTTCCGACAACGGTCCTAGCTCAACAGCACTATGCTAATTTCAAAGAACGTTTCGAGGCCTTTCCAGTAGAAGTTGATGTCTTGAGTCGTTTCCGGAGTCGTGCTGAGCAAAAAGAAACTTTGGAAAAACTTAAAAAAGGCCAGGTCGATATTTTGATTGGAACCCACCGTCTCTTATCTAAAGATGTGGAATTTGCGGATCTTGGGCTCATCGTAATTGATGAGGAGCAACGGTTCGGTGTCAAACACAAGGAAACCCTCAAGGAGTTAAAGAAAAAGGTTGATGTCTTAACCTTAACGGCAACGCCCATCCCTCGGACCCTTCATATGTCTATGTTGGGGATTCGGGATTTGTCCGTTATTGAAACCCCACCGACCAATCGTTATCCTGTTCAAACCTATGTCTTAGAAACCAATCCAACCATTATCCGAGATGCTATTCGTCGGGAGATGGATCGGGGAGGTCAGGTTTATTATCTCTACAACAAGGTAGACACCATTGAGCAAAAAGTTTCAGAGTTACAAGAATTGGTACCAGAAGCCTCTATTGGGTTTGTCCATGGACAGATGAGTGAGGTGCGGTTGGAAAACACCTTGATGGACTTCATTGAAGGTGAGTATGATATTTTAGTCACAACCACCATTATTGAAACAGGAGTGGATATTCCCAATGCCAATACCCTCTTTATTGAAAATGCCGACCATATGGGCTTGTCTACCCTTTACCAATTGCGAGGACGGGTTGGACGAAGCAATCGCATTGCCTATGCCTATTTGATGTACCGGCCGGACAAAACCTTGACAGAAGTTTCTGAAAAGCGTCTTGAAGCTATTAAAGGATTTACTGAATTGGGATCTGGTTTTAAGATTGCTATGCGAGATTTGTCTATTCGAGGTGCCGGAAATATTTTAGGGGCTTCTCAATCTGGTTTTATCGATTCCGTCGGATTTGAAATGTATTCACAGTTACTTGAAGCTGCTATTGAGAAGAAACAAGGAAAAGAGAAAAAACGCCAAAAAGGAAATGCGGAGCTCAATCTCCAAATTGATGCCTACATTCCAAGTGATTATATCTCCGATGAACGTCAAAAAATTGAAATTTACAAACGCATTCGAGAAATACAAGTTCAAGAAGATTATGAACTCTTGCAAGACGAATTGATTGATCGATTCGGAGAATATCCTGATGTGGTAGCCTATCTCCTAGAAATAGGGTTTATCAAATCTTATTTGGATCAGGTCTTTGTTAAAGTGGTTGATCGAAAAGACAATCAATTAACGGTGAAATTTGAGCCAATTACCAAGCAACTTTTCTTGACTCAAGATTATTTTGCTGCCTTATCAGCAACTAATTTAAAAGCTCGTATTGCAGAAAGCCAAGGATTGATTGAATTAATCTTTGATGTGCGAAATAAAAAAGACTTCGAAATATTAGAAGGTTTGCGACAATTTGGGGAAAAATTATTGGCCATCAAGCAGGAAAAAATAGAAAAACAAGACTAGAAAGAAAGATTTTACTGGGCTCTTTCTAAAAAAATGGTACAATAATACATTAGAGGTGATACGATGAGATTAGATAAATATTTAAAAGTTTCCCGCATTATCAAAAGACGCCCTGTAGCTAAAGAAGTAGCTGACAAGGGACGCATCAAAGTTAATGGCGTTTTAGCGAAAAGTTCAACCGACTTGAAGGTGAATGACGAAGTCGAAGTTCGCTTTGGAAATAAGCTATTGACAGTAAAAGTGTTGGAAATGTTAGATAGTACCAAAAAAGAAGATGCGTCTAAAATGTATGAAATCATTCGTGAAACAAGGATAGAAGAAGATGCCTAAAAATATTGTACAAATGAATAATCGGTATATTCAAGACGAACATCAGCGTCAGAAATATCAGAATGAGGAGCGAAAAAAACAGAACCGTTTTATGGGTTGGGTTCTCATTTTAATTATTTTATTGTTTATTCTCCCAACTTATAATCTGGCTCAGAGTTACCAGACGCTTCAAAAACGCAAACAACAATACGTTCAATTGCAAGAACAATATCAGCAAACCCTTGAGGAAAAAGAATATCAAAAGGATATCGTAGAGAAATTGAAGGATGATGAATATGCTGCAAAATATGCACGCGCAAAATATTCGTTCTCTAAAGATGGCGAATATATTTATACGATACCTAATTTATTACCAAAATAATGGAAAATATTGTAAAAACCGTTCAACAATTTCTAGAATATTCTGATACAAAATTAGAAGAGTTAGCTAAAAAAAATCAAGCCTTAAAATTGCAAGAAGAAATTCAGGAAAGGAGCAAGGATGAATAAGTTAGTTTATTGGATGATTTTTCCTACTTTCTTAGTCACCCAACCCCTATCTGATTCATCCCAAGTCCAAGTTCCATTGACTGCTGATTCTTCTTATGCTAGTCAAATAGGAACTCAGGATCACTTCTTTGTCTCCATCCCATCCAATCCGAATGTTTATCAGCCAATCGTGACCTATTCGGATCCAGAATTGCGTCAAAAAATTGGGGAAATCAAACCTGATACTCCCTTTACTGTTGATCAATTGTTTGTGAATGACCAAGGGAAATCTGTTTTTAAATTATCGAATAAACAGTATGTAGTAGCTGATCAGGATCAAATTTACGAAGATTCGATTTTGGAATTAACAGAAGAAAAAAATACCATGTGGCTGACGTCCTCTTTTACAGTTTATGATCAACCCTTGGTAAATGGCGCAAAAAGCAAAAAAACAAGTCTGACTCCTTATAGTAAGGTTGAAATCACCAAGACTGCCAAAACTTTAAAAGGGACCTATCTAGAAATTTCTGGCCAGGGGTGGATTTCAAAAGATGAACTTTCTGCTACAGATAATCGGATAGAAAAAGTCCAAGCAATTCTGAATCAGAAGTACAACAAAGACGGAATTGCAGTTTACGTGAAGCAGGTGGATACTGGAAAGACTGCTGGGATACATGAAGACCAGGAAATGTATTCTGCTAGTATAGCCAAGCTCTTGTATTTGTACTATACTCAAAAAGAGGTAAACGAGAGCCATGTAGATTTACAGACTTCCTTAAAATATACAAAAGAAGTCAATGACTACCCTGGAGCTTATGAACCGGAAGGCAGTGGAAGTATTTCAAAAACACCGGATGATAAGGAATATACCGTTGCTGATTTGATTAACCGGGTGGCCAAAGAATCCGATAATGTTGCGCAAAACATTTTAGGCTATTATGTAACGCACCAATCAGACAAAGAATTTCAAAAGATGACCAATAAGATTGCAGGAAAAACGTGGAATGTAGAAACTAGAATGGCATCTCCAAAAATGGCGGGAAATGTCATGGAAGCTATCTACCAACAAAATGGTGGAATCATTGATGCTCTGTCAGAGACTCGCTTTGATGATCAACGAATTTCAAAAGATATCCCAGTCAAGGTTGCTCACAAGATTGGAGATGCATATGATTTCCGTCATGATGTCGCTATTGTTTATACAGATTCACCATTTATTTTAGCTATTTTTACGGATCACTCTGATTACGAGACTATCTCAGCAATTGCCAAAGATATTTATGAGGTCTTACAGTAATGAAAGAAAAATTTCTTCAGTTTTGTCAAAAGGAGGGGCTTTTTGAATCTCATCAAAAAGTCCTTTTGGCTTTATCAGGAGGGGTGGACTCCATGACCTTACTGGATTGGCTCTACCATTATCAGCACCAATTAGGAATTGACCTCGTTCTTGCTCATGTCAATCATCACCAACGCATTGAAGCTGACCAAGAAGAAAGAGGAATTCGAGCATTAGCTGAAGTAAAACATCTACCGCTGAAGGTTGCCCATTTCTCTGGTCCTTTTTCTGAAAGCCGAGCTAGACAATTCCGATATGATTTCTTTGAAAAAGTTATGAAAGAAGAAGCTTGTAGCGCTCTCGTCACCGCTCATCATATGGATGATCAGGCAGAAACGATTTTAATGCGTCTGATTCGTGGGAGTCGTCCACGGCATTTAAAAGGTATTCCTTTAAAACAACCATTTGGACAGGGTGTGTTGATCCGTCCCCTCTTACATTTCAAAAAAAAGGATTTTCCAGAAATTTTTCATTATGAGGATAAGAGCAACCGCTCCTTGGACTATTTCCGTAACCGTATCCGTCATCGTTTTCTCCCACTCTTAGAAAAAGAAAACCCCCAAGTGACGAGTGCTTTGGTCAACTTAGGAGAAGATCTCAGTCATTGGCACCAGGCTTTAAAAGAGTTGACCAAAGATTTGAATCCACAAGACGTGACACAGTTTCAAAAGCAATCACCAGCTGTCCAGATTTATTTGCTGGAAGAGTATCTAGCTAGTTTTCCAGATTTGCAATTGAGTCGGGTACAATTTGAACAATTACACAGAATAGTAGTGACTAAGTCCAATACGCAACAAGTTCTAAAGAATGGTTATGAACTTTACAAAGATTATCACTATTTTGAAATTCGGAGAATCAGTCGTAGGATGGATGACCGAATGTCAGAAGATTTGTTACAATTTGGAACCATAAAGACAGTAGGTGCTTATCGCTTTTTATTTGGAGTAGAACCAAGCGATTCATATATGGAGGCTATCCCACTTCCAAACAACCATCCAGTTTCTCTTCGCCCCCGTAAAAGGGGAGATCGTATTCTGATAAACAGTCACCATAGAAAAGTTAGCAGATTGTTGATTAACCAAAAAATCCCTTTAGATCAACGAAACAATCTGGTGGTTTTAGAACAAGATAAACAAATACTGGCTATTCCTGAAATTGCGATCAGTGATTTGAGTAAGGAATTAAAAAATGGTATAATGAAGGATACAATTTATATCCAGAAAATAGATAGGTAAAAAAGATGTTAGAACAAGATATCAAAAAGATACTCATTTCCCACGATGAAATCGTGACTGCAGCACGTGAACTTGGTAAAAAACTGACAGAAGATTATCAAGGGAAAAATCCGATTTTAGTAGGAATTTTAAAAGGGTCAGTCCCATTTATGGCGGAATTGATCAAACATATTGATACGCATATTGAGTTGGATTTTATGCTAGTGTCTAGTTATCATGGTGGAACATCAAGCTCAGGCGTGATTAATATCATCAAAGATATAGACCAAGACATTAAGGACCGAGATATTCTCTTTGTTGAAGATATCATTGATACTGGTAAAACTCTTAAGAGTTTGAAAGAATTGTTTGAAGGACGTCAACCAGCATCTGTTAAAATTGCTACCTTGTTAGATAAACCTGAAGGACGCTTGGTTGAGATTGAAGCAGATTACACTTGCTTTACCATTCCAAACGATTTTGTTGTGGGCTATGGTTTAGACTACGATGAAAACTATCGAAACCTTCCTTATATCGGAGTATTGAAAGAAGAAGTGTATTCAAAATAGAGGAAACTAGATGAAAAATAACAAAAACAATGGTTTTGTCCGAAATCCTTTTCTGTACTTATTGATTATTGTAGCTGCTGTTACAGGTTTTCAGTATTTCTTTGCTGGAAATAGTATCGGACAAAGTCAGCAGATCAATTATACAGAATTGGTAAAAGAGCTTAAATCAGACAACGTCAAGGAAATTAACTACCAGCCAAACGGTAGTGTCATTGAAATTTCCGGTACTTATAACAAAGCAAAAACCAGCAAAGATGATACAGGGGTTCAATTTTTCACTCCAAGTCCAAGTAAGGTGACTCGCTTCACGAGTGTGATTTTACCGTCTGATTTGACTGTTCAAGAATTACAAAACTTAGCATCCGAACATAAGGCTGACATCACTATTAAACGGGAAAGCTCAAGTGGAATGTGGATTACCATTCTGACTTCAATCGTTCCCTTTGTGATTGTCATGTTCTTCTTCTTCTCCATGATGAATCAAGGTGGTAGCGGTGGCGCCCGCGGTGCTATGAATTTCGGCCGTAACAAAGCGCGTGCTACCAATAAAGAAGATATCAAGGTTCGTTTTTCAGATGTAGCAGGGGCTGAAGAAGAAAAACAAGAACTCGTTGAAGTGGTTGAATTCTTAAAAGATCCAAAACGCTTTACAAAATTGGGTGCCCGTATCCCAGCTGGTGTTCTTCTTGAAGGCCCTCCGGGAACTGGTAAAACCCTTCTAGCAAAAGCAGTAGCAGGTGAAGCCGGAGTACCATTCTTCAGTATTTCAGGTTCAGACTTCGTTGAAATGTTTGTCGGTGTCGGTGCAAGCCGGGTTCGTTCTCTATTTGAAGATGCCAAAAAAGCAGCACCAGCCATTATCTTTATCGATGAGATCGATGCTGTTGGACGTCAACGAGGAGTTGGCCTTGGTGGGGGAAATGATGAACGGGAACAAACCCTCAACCAGCTCTTGATTGAGATGGATGGTTTTGAAGGAAACGAAGGCATCATCGTGATTGCAGCCACCAACCGTTCAGATGTTTTGGATCCAGCCCTCCTTCGTCCTGGGCGTTTTGACCGGAAGGTTTTAGTTGGTCGTCCTGATGTAAAAGGACGCGAAGCTATCTTGCGTGTCCATGCTAAAAACAAACCATTAGCCAAAGATGTCGACTTGAAACTAGTTGCCCAACAAACACCGGGATTTGTTGGAGCGGATCTTGAAAATGTCTTAAACGAAGCAGCTCTGGTAGCGGCTCGTCGCAATAAGAAGGTTATTGATGCATCTGATATTGATGAAGCAGAAGACCGTGTGATTGCTGGTCCTTCTAAGAAAGACCGAACAGTTTCTCAAAAGGAACGCGAATTGGTTGCTTACCATGAGG
>NZ_CAJPOU010000030.1 GCF_905372335.1 Streptococcus sp. A12 | reverse complement strand
AAGACACCGCCTTTTCACGGCGGTAACACGGGTTCGAATCCCGTACGGACTATATCTCATTCCGCCATAGCTCAGTTGGTAGTAGCGCATGACTGTTAATCATGATGTCGTAGGTTCGAGTCCTACTGGCGGAGCTAAACTAGCATCCTAAGGGATGCTTTTTTTGTTTAAAATAAGAGCCCCTTCCAACTGAAGGGGCTCTTTATGATGCGAATTTACTGATTTTTTGAGGATTGAGATTTCTTTCGAATAGCATTGTAGCAAACGAAGGAAAGAATTCCGAGTAGGAAAGCAATGGTTCCTTCTTTTAACCCGTGTGGTATGAACTGTAGAACAACCTGTCCTTTTCCTTTAGGGACATCAACAGCCATAAATCCTTTTTGAGCCCTTCGAACAGGGACAGGTTGATTATTGATCGTCGCTGCCCACCCTTTATCATAAGGAAGGGTGAAAAAGAGACTTGTATGGTGGTCTGCTGTAAAATCTGCAGTGACGGTGTTTCCTTTGGTTTGCACATGAACTTCTTGTTGGTGCACCCTTTCAAAGGCTTCCTGGTAGGCTTGAAGATTCAAAGCAAAAAATTCTGGATTTTGGAAGGTTACTGTAGAATTTTCAGGGAAGGCAATTCGAACCTTAACAGTTTCTCCTGCTGTAAAGTGACCAATGGTGAAGAATGGAAATACATTGTCTGTTGTATAGCGGTTGACTTGGCCATTCGTAATGATCTCCACATCGGTATAATCTTCATTCTCAAATTCTAAAGAAGGAAGGTTCACATAAAGTTGACTATCGTTTTGAATGTAGAGCTCATATTCGATACTGGCATAAGTCAAAAAACTATCTGTTTCAACTTTAGCTTTCTGAGGACCTTGAGAAGGATCATCTGCACCAGTTTTCAGTGGATGTAATCGCTGATAGTAAGTCAACGATTGACCGGTTAGATGATTGAGAAAGTTCTTTTGGTTATCCAAGGTTAGATTAGAAAATTGGATATCCTTGTAGGGACTTGCAGTTAAAAATGCAAGTGAAAGAGCCATTTCATTTTGATACAAGGTCTGATTTCCTTGCGTTTCCAATTTATGAAAAGCAAACTTTTGAGGATTCCTATCTGAAATATTGTATTTGATCCCGAACAGACTATCCATTAGTAATGTATTGTTTTGATAGCGCAAATTCAAGTTGGTTCCATCTGATTTAAAACCGAGTTTATCTAGGGTCGAACTGGTATCTGTATTTCTGACAGATGAAAATTGGGAGATCCCTCTAAAATTGTATTTCATACTATCATTACCTGTTTGAGGTTGGAGAATCTCTGTTCGGTAAAAATTTTGATCATCATGTAAACTTCTTGTCAACTTATCAATTGCTGGAATCTTTCCTTGGTAAGAAGAACGAGCTGCAAATACCCATTCATTTGCAATCCCATCGATCTGATAATAGCTGTTTATACTGACTTCAAACAGACAGAAGAAAAGAATAACAGCAGAAAAAATTGGATAAGAAAGTTTACGAACTGTAAAGGCAAGTGTCACAATAAAAAATACAAGAAGAAATTCTAGTGTCAATACATAATGACTGCTTGTCAAGAAAGGATAATGCTTGCGATAGAGAAAAGTGAGGATAAATCCAATGCTAACTAAACTGAAAGCTAGGCAGAGTCGTTGCCAATTGATTTCTTTTATCCGATTGAGGACCTCTGCCGCCATGAACAAAATAGTCAATGAAAAAAGCCAGGCATAACGGTGAAGAAACATATTAGGAGCATGCATTCCCTGCCAGAATAAATCTAGAGCTTGTAAATAGAAACTTGCAATAAGAATGACTAATAAGGTTAAATATGCTAGTTTCACGTGAAACCGAATCGATTTGACAAAGAAAAATAGAAAGGCAAGTAAGAATGGAAAAAGACCAACATAGATCATAGGGATAGCCCCATATTTTGTTGTATCAAAACTACCAATTAAATTCTTTGCAAAAACGTCTAAGTACCAACTATTTTCTGTAAAGGTTCTTGTAATCTTTGTAAAGTTTTCCCCATGAGTTCGTAAATCCAATATGGTGGGGTAAATCATGATCAAGCTAGTTACCCCTGCTAAAATTGACACAATTGTAAAGTCAAAGAAAGAAGATCTTCTTTCTTTAAAGTCCCAGGAAAGCTGAGTAAAATACCATAAAGTCAAGAAGAGAGCCATCATAAATCCAAAATAATAATTTTGGATAAATAGGATGGTCAGACTTGTAAAGTAGAGAACTCGCTTCTTTTGAGTCATTAAACGGTGTAAACCTAAGAGAATGAGCGGAGCCAAAATGAAGACATCGAGCCAGGTTTTGATTTCAATCTGACTGATGGAAAAACTCATTAACGCAAACAAAGTTGACAGTGAAAGAATCAATAATTGTTGCAGTTTAGGATAGATTTCCTTAATGGAATAATAAGTTGACAACCCAATCAAGCCTATTTTTATTAGTGTAAAGAGATAGACGGAATCAACCATGGATAAACTGTCAAAGAAGAAGACAAAGGGAGATAGAAAACTTCCTAAGTAATAGCTTGAAAGAGCGTAGAAATTTAAGCCGAGCCCACTTGTAAAGCTGTAAAGGAGGCTGTCGGTCCCGTGCAAAATATTTCGTAAAGTAACGTCGAAAATAACGTATTGATGAAAGCCATCACCTAATAAAGGAGAAGTTTCACTCCCCCAATAAATACCCTGACTGAGGTAGACGAAAAATAAGATTGTAAAGGGAAGTAAAAAAGCTGTAAAGTAAACAATGATGGGGTGTGATAGATATTTTTTAAATTTCATATAGTCTATTGAAAGACCCTGAAACAAAGGTTCCAGGGTTTTTGATTCTTTGGAGTGATTTCTTAGTCTTTCCAAAGTTCTTTAACTTTTGCTTGAACTTCTTGGTTTTCTAAGAATTCATCATAGGTTTCATCAATCCGGTCAATGACACCATTTTTTGAAAGAACAATGATATGGTTGGCAAGAGTTTGAATAAACTCATGGTCGTGACTGGCAAAGATGATCGATTCTTTGAAGTTTTTCAATCCATCGTTCAAGCTTGAAATTGATTCCAAATCCAAGTGATTTGTAGGATCGTCAAGTACAAGAACGTTTGACTTCAAAAGCATGAGTTTTGAAAGCATCACGCGCACCTTTTCTCCCCCTGACAAGACGTTGACAGGCTTGTTAACCTCATCTCCAGAGAAGAGCATGCGTCCCAGGAATCCACGAAGGAAGGTATTGTCATCTTCTTCTTTACTTGCGAATTGACGGAGCCAGTCAAGAATTGACTCGCCACCTGCAAA
This sequence comes from Streptococcus sp. A12, assembly GCF_905372335.1. GTDB lineage: Bacteria > Bacillota > Bacilli > Lactobacillales > Streptococcaceae > Streptococcus. The sequence continues at coordinate 16,937 of NZ_CAJPOU010000030.1, read as the reverse complement.
GTCAGCTGAATTGTCTTTTGGTAAGTAAGAGCGGCTAGTTGTAACTCCCCACTTGACAGTTCCTTCATATTCGATTTCACCCATAATGGCGCGGATCAAGGCAGTTGTTTGGATGTCGTTTTGTCCGATAAGAGCTGTCTTGTCACCTGGACGCAAGATGAAGCTGATGTTGTCAAGAATAGTTTCACCATCAATCTTTACAGATAAGTTCTCTACTGTCAACAGATCATTTCCAATTTCTCGCTCCGCTTTAAAGCTGATAAATGGGTATTTTCGGCTAGATGGGACAATTTCTTCTAACTGAATCTTGTCAAGCATCTTTTTACGTGACGTTGCCTGTTTCGATTTTGACGCATTGGCAGAGAAACGAGCCACAAATTCTTGTAATTGTTTGATTTTTTCTTCTGCTTTGGCATTACGGTCTGCTAACAACTTGGCAGCCAGTTCAGATGATTCTTTCCAGAAATCATAGTTCCCAACATAGAGTTTGATTTTTCCAAAGTCCAGGTCGGCCATGTGGGTACATACTTTATTCAAGAAGTGACGGTCGTGGGATACAACGATTACGGTATTCTCGAAATCAATCAAGAAGTCTTCTAACCAGGTAATGGATTGAATATCTAGACCGTTGGTTGGCTCGTCCAAAAGAAGGACGTCTGGTTTACCAAAGAGAGCTTTTGCTAGGAGGACTTTTACTTTATCTCCATTCGTTAGTTCACTCATATTTTGGTAGTGGAGCTCTTCTGGAATATTCAGATTTTGGAGGAGTTGTGAAGCTTCACTTTCCGCTTCCCAACCACCTAGTTCAGCGAATTCTCCTTCGAGTTCTGCTGCGCGGACACCGTCTTCATCTGAAAAATCTTCCTTCATATAGATAGCATCTTTTTCCTTCATGATGCTATAAAGTTTTTCATTTCCCATGATAACGACATCAATGGCACGCTCATCTTCATAGTCAAAGTGATTTTGACGAAGAACAGAAAGACGTTCGTCTGGTCCAAGAGAAATATGACCAGTTGTCGGTTCAATATCCCCAGCTAAGATTTTTAAAAAGGTTGATTTTCCAGCACCATTGGCCCCAATCAAACCATAGGTATTTCCTTCTGTAAATTTGATGTTGACATCATCAAAAAGTTTACGATCACTAAAACGTAGTGAGACGTCTGTAACTGTTAGCACGTATTGTTCTCCTCTTTTTCTGTCTATATAAGCCTATTTTACTAGAAAACGCTTGATTTTTCAATGAATACCCTTACGCATTGCAGGAAGTCATTTAGTCTATAGAAAAGGGTGAAGAACTTGACTTTCCTTTGATGTCATTATATAATGAAAAGCAATCAGAATAGTAATCTGTATTCGTATTTTAGAGAGCTTATGGTCGCTGAAAATAAGCAACGAAACAGAATGAAATGGACTGATGTTCAAATAGAATCTTAACCAATAGAGATTCGGCTAGCAGGCCTTATGTGCAGCTCATTTGTGATGAGTTAGAGAGAACAGCATATGCTGTTCTAAGTGAGGTGGCACCGTGTCTCAGACGCCCTCGCATAGTTTTTGCTATGCGTGGGCTTTTATTTTGTACTTCAGGGAGGAAGAAAAATGACCAAGCCGATTATTTTAACTGGAGATCGCCCGACTGGGAAACTCCATATTGGACACTATGTTGGTTCGTTGAAGAATCGTGTTCTTATGCAAAATGAAGACAAGTACCAGATGTTTGTCTTTTTAGCCGATCAGCAAGCCCTTACGGATCATGCTAAAGATCCACAAACCATTGTTGAGTCTATCGGAAATGTTGCTTTAGACTATTTAGCAGCTGGATTGGATCCAAAGAAATCAACCATTTTTATTCAAAGTCAAATTCCTGAGCTAGCGGAATTGACCATGTATTACATGAATTTGGTCTCTGTTTCACGTTTGGAACGCAACCCAACTGTTAAGACAGAAATTGCTCAAAAAGGATTCGGTGAATCTATTCCATCTGGTTTCTTGGTGTATCCTGTTTCTCAAGCTGCAGATATTACCGCCTTTAAAGCCAATCTGGTACCTGTTGGTACAGACCAAAAGCCCATGATTGAGCAAACACGTGAAATCGTCCGTTCTTTTAATCATGCTTATCATTGTGATGTCTTGGTTGAACCAGAGGGAATTTTTCCAGAAAATGAGGCAGCGGGTCGTTTGCCTGGTCTGGATGGGAATGCCAAAATGTCCAAATCTCTTGGCAATGGTATCTATTTAGCGGATGATATGGACACCTTGAAGAAAAAGGTGATGAGTATGTATACAGATCCTGAGCATATTCGTGTCGAAGATCCAGGGAAAATTGAAGGAAATATGGTTTTCCATTATTTGGATGTGTTTGGAAAAGAAGAAGACCAGGCGACCATTCAAGACATGAAAGACCATTACCAACGGGGTGGTTTAGGAGATGTTAAAACCAAACGCTATTTGTTAGAGATTCTTGAAAGAGAGTTGGGACCTATTCGCGAACGACGGATTGAATTTGCTAAAGACATGGGACAAGTCTATGATATGCTTCAAAAAGGTAGTGAAGTAGCCCGTTCGGTTGCAGCAGAAACGCTTGATCAAGTCAAATCTGCTATGGGATTAAACTATTTCAAGTAAGCTCTTGATATTGAGATGATTCAATAAAAAATGATTCAAAAGAGGTTTCAACACCTCTTTTTGAAATATTGTACAAATGATTGACAAATTATCTTAGAATGGTATGATATTATCAATCAAAAAAGACGAGCTTGGCTCAAAAAGAAAGAAAAGAGGAAAATGGGAATGTCAAATTGGGACACTAAATTTTTGAAAAAAGGTTATACCTTCGATGATGTATTGCTCATTCCAGCTGAAAGTCATGTATTACCAAACGATGCAGATCTTCGTACAAAATTGGCGGATAACCTTGTGTTGAATATCCCAATCATCACAGCTGCGATGGATACAGTTACTGAAAGCCAAATGGCTATTGCCATTGCCCGTGCTGGAGGACTTGGGGTTATTCATAAAAATATGTCCATTGCCCAACAAGCAGATGAAGTTCGTAAAGTAAAACGCTCTGAAAACGGCGTTATTATTGACCCATTTTTCTTAACACCTGAACATACCATTGCTGAGGCAGACGAACTTATGGGACGTTACCGGATCAGTGGTGTACCTGTGGTTGAAACCTTGGAAAATCGTAAACTAGTAGGGATCTTGACCAACCGTGACCTACGCTTTATTTCTGACTATGATCAACCAATTTCCAACCATATGACCAGCGAGAATCTTGTGACTGCACCAGTTGGTACAGATTTAGAAACAGCTGAACGGATCCTTCAAGAACACCGTATTGAAAAATTACCATTGGTGGATGAAAATGGTCGTTTGTCAGGTTTGATTACCATTAAGGATATTGAAAAAGTTATTGAGTTTCCAAATGCAGCGAAAGACGAATTTGGTCGTCTTTTAGTAGCAGGTGCTGTCGGAGTTACATCTGACACTTTTGAGCGTGCGGAAGCATTGTTTGAAGCTGGTGCGGATGCTATTGTCATCGATACAGCCCATGGTCATTCTGCAGGTGTTCTTCGTAAAATCGCTGAAATTCGCGCTCATTTCCCAGATCGCACCTTGATTGCAGGTAATATTGCTACAGCTGAGGGAGCGCGTGCTCTCTATGATGCAGGTGTTGACGTGGTTAAGGTAGGGATTGGACCTGGTTCAATCTGTACAACTCGTGTGATTGCTGGTGTCGGAGTTCCTCAAGTTACAGCGATTTATGACGCAGCTGCTGTTGCGCGTGAATATGGAAAAACAATCATTGCTGACGGTGGGATCAAGTATTCTGGAGATATTGTAAAAGCCCTTGCAGCTGGTGGTCACGCAGTCATGCTTGGATCAATGTTTGCAGGAACAGATGAAGCGCCAGGTGAAACTGAAATCTTCCAAGGACGTAAGTTCAAGACTTATCGTGGTATGGGATCTATTGCAGCCATGAAGAAAGGTTCAAGCGACCGCTACTTCCAAGGTTCTGTTAATGAAGCCAACAAATTGGTTCCAGAAGGAATCGAAGGTCGGGTTGCTTATAAGGGTTCAGCAGCCGATATCGTCTTCCAAATGATTGGTGGTATCCGTTCTGGTATGGGCTATGTTGGAGCTGCCAACCTTCAAGAATTGCATGAAAATGCACAATTTGTTGAAATGTCTGGGGCAGGGTTGAAAGAAAGCCACCCACACGATGTCCAAATTACCAATGAAGCACCAAACTACTCTGTTCAATAAAAAATAAAAGTGTGAAATCATAAGATTTCACACTTTTATTATGTCAAAAAGTTGTCAATCAAAATTGACAACTTTGTTAATTATTCGTCAACGTGACCTGAGTAAATATTAAAGATTTTTAAGTCTTCAGGCAAGTCTTTTAGGTGATCTAAGGTAGTAGTTGTGATAAATGTTTGGATGTCACGAGAGATAACTTCTAGTAAATGTAGTTGACGATTGTTGTCAAGTTCACTCATAACATCGTCTAAGAGTAAAATCGGCTTTTCATTTGTCAAGGATTCAATTAATGAAATCTCTGCCAATTTTAAGGAAAGAACAACACTGCGGTGCTGCCCTTGGCTACCAAAAGTCGCATTCATATCATTAATGTAAAAGCTAATATCATCTCGGTGAGGACCAACACTGGTTGTTTTTTTTATGAGATCTTTTGTCCGATTTTCTCGAAGCAAGGTGATAAAGGTTTGGCGAAGTGTCTCCTCATCTTGAAAAGGAATGGAGGAATCATACCGAATAGATAGTTTTTCAGTTTGATTGGAAATTTCAAAATGTTTCTCTTGCCCAAAGTCTTCTAATTTTTTAAGAAAATCTTTCCGATGGATGCAGACCCGGCTACCATAATCTGCTAATTGCTCATCCAAAACATCTAAAAAGGTTGGGTCTACGGTAGTTGCCGTTTTTAAGTAACTGTTTCGCTGCTTTAAAACATGATGATAGGCTGTTAAATCTGATAGATAGACGGGTTTCATCTGGCCTAAATCAATATCAATAAACTTGCGGCGAAGAGCGGGTGAGCCTTTAACAAGTTGTAAATCCTCTGGAGCAAAGAGAACCACATTCATGTTACCGATATAGGTTGATAACTTGCTTTGTTTTAAGTAGTTCACTTTAGTGACTCGTCCTTTTGAGGATAAGGAAATTTCTAAAGGGATTGAGCCGGTTTTTTTTTCTAAGATCCCTGAAACAGTAAATTGTTCCTCTTGAAAATGAATTAAATCTTTATCGGAACGGGTCCGATGGCTGCGGGTCAAGGCTAAAAAGTAGATGGATTCGAGGAGATTGGTTTTTCCTTGAGCATTTTGGCCTAAGAAAATATTCAAACCAGAGTGGAATTGAAGATCTACTTCTTTATAATTTCGAAATTTCTGAATGTGTATGGATTTAAGCCACATATTATGTTCCTGGGAAACGAACAGGCTTCCGCTTATTCTCTTCTTTTTTAGGTTTAGAATCTTTTTTTTGTTTTTGTTCTTTGTTTAATTTCTTCACTAATTGAGCAACGCGTTCTTTTTCCAGCTTGTCCACTTGATAGTCTTCAATCTCTTCTGGACTAGGTTGTGTCAGTGTTATGACTTCCTTCTCACCAATTACTTCGATTGTATCTCCGACTCGTAATTTACGTCCTCTTCTGGTTTCCACTTCTCCATTGACCTCTACTTGATTTTCAAGTAAAAAGGCTTTGATAGCTCCACCGCTTTGGATGATTCCCAGTTCTTTAAATAGAGCTTGTAGTGTGATAAATTCATCAAAAAGTTTATAGTTCATAGTTCACCTCAATGATAGTTATTATACCACAAAAGGATGAAAAACCTAAAATAGGGCGAGTCAGTGTAAACGTTTTTTAATCTATCTGGGAAAGATTTTACTGGGATTTCATGATATAATGAAGAGTAATATTTGTTAGAACGAGGATGACGATGGAATTAGTTACTGGTGTTCGAATCCATTTTATGAAATCAGAAAAATTTAAGACCAATGAGATAAAAGTGCGGTTCTCGGCCCCTCTTTCTGAAGAAACAATAGCAGGACGAGTTCTAGCCTCACGCATGATCGAAACAGCCAATCAACTTTACCCAACTTCACAGCAATTTAGAGAGCAGTTGGCGAACTTGTATGGAGCAAATTTTTCTACTTCTGTTTCAAAACGCGGTCAAATGCACTACATTGATATTAATTTATCTTATGTCCGTGATGCTTTTTTGAGCAAGAAAAATGTCTTGACAGATCAGATGTTGGATTTATTAAAGGTATCTCTGAATGCTCCTCTTGCAGAAAATGGGTGCTTTCATTCAGAAACTTTTTCAGTAGAGAAAAAGAATCTTGTTACAGAACTAGAAGCAGAAATTGAAAATCATTTTTATTATGCCCACCAACAATTGAATCGTTTGTTTTATGATCAAGCTGATATGAAACTAAGCAAGTATGGAAGTGTCCAGCAGATTCAGTATGAGGATGAAGGGTCAGCTTATCAAGCATTTCAAGAAATGCTTCAAACAAATCTGATTGACTTTTTCTTTATGGGTGATTTCAATGAACTAGCGGTCATTGAAAAGATTAGTGAATTTGGTTTACAACCTCGTAAATCTCATGTCAACCTTTTTTATTCCCAATCTTTTTCAAATGTTGTCAGAGAAGGACTTGAGCAAAGAGAAACTCATCAATCTATTTTAGAGTTAGGTTATCATTTTCCTGTTCAGTATGGAGAAAAAGAGCATTTTGCTTTGATTGTTTTAAATGGTTTACTGGGGGTTTTCTCTCACTCAAAATTGTTTACAGTCATTCGAGAAAAAGAAGGATTGGCTTATACGATCTCTAGCCATTTTGATATTTTTTCTCATTTTATGCGGATCTATGCAGGGATTGATCGAAAAAATAGAACCCGGACCATGACCCTAATGAGTCGTCAAGTGAGTGACTTGAAGAGAGGGAAGTTTACAAGTGAAGAGCTGCGCTTGACAAAAGAAATGATTATAAATGCTGCAAAATTGTCGCAGGATCGACCTGGCACCTTGATTGAAAGAGCTTATTTACAATCCACTTTAGGAAAACAGTTCTTGTCAATTGATGATTGGATTCAAGCCATTCAACTGGTGACAAAAGAAGATATTATGGCTGTCGCCAAATCACTCAAATTACAAGCGGTCTATTTTATGGAAGGAAGAGAATGATAAAGAAAGATTTGGAGAAGATAGATTATCCAGCTGTTGGAGAATGTGTTTATCAGACAAGTCTCCAAAATGGATTGAAGTTATATTTAATTCCAAAAGCGGATTTTAATGAAAGCTATGCAATCATTTCTACTAAATTCGGTTCTATTGACACAAGATTTACAGTGGATGGAGTGGAGGGAATAAAAGAATTTACAGCAGGGATTGCACATTTTCTTGAACATAAATTATTTGAAGATCAAGACGGTCAAGATTATTTACAGCATTTTGTAAAGCTGGGAGCTGAAAGTAATGCCTTTACTAGCTTTACACAAACTAGCTATCTCTTTTCGACCACCTCGAATGTCAATGAAAATCTGAGATTGTTACTGGAGATGACACAATCTCTTCATCTCTCAAAGGATTCTCTAAAGAAGGAACAATTGATTATTCAACAAGAGATCGAAATGTACCAAGATAGTCCTGACTACCAATTATTCTTTAGGGCGTTGGCAAATCTCTATCCAGAGACACCCTTGGCCCAAGATATTGCAGGTACTGTATCTTCTCTCTCCCAAATTGATGAAAAAAGTTTACAGGATAATTTCGATTATTTTTACCAACCATCCAATATGCAGCTAGTGGTTGTCGGAAATTTTGACCTTGACAGTCTTGTTAACCTTGTTTCTGAATTTGAGATGAAGACCTCTTCAAATCCTCTTCCTCATATCTCACCCGTGGACTTAAATCCAGTTGTTCAAAATGAGACAAGTCGGATGGAAGTTGCTTCACCGAAATTAGCAATTGGCATTCGTGGAAGAAATCAGATTCCTCCTCTTTACCAGTATCGCTATAAGATTATCCTCAAATTATTGTTTGCTATGATGTTTGGGTGGACATCTAAACGATTTCAGTCACTTTATGAAGTTGGTAAACTTGACAACTCCTTGACACTAGAAATTGAAGTAGAGTCTTCGTTTCACTTTGTGATGTTAACGATGGACACCTCGGAACCTGTTAGTATATCCCATCAGTTCAGAACGGCCATTAAGAATTTTGAGAAAGACCCTGATGTGACCCAAGAGCATTTGGATACGATTAAAAGTGAAATGTTTGGAGATTTTCTACACGGTTTGAATTCCTTGGATTATATTGCGACTCAATTTAATCCAATTGAGACAGGTGAAAATCTATTTGATCTTCCAAAAATTTTACAGAGTATTTCTTTACAAGATGTTGTAAAGGTTGGGCGAGATTTTGTCAATGCTTGTGATATGACGGACTTTATCATTTTCCCTAAATAGCGGGATAATAGTAGAATGATGTTTTTGTCGAATTAAATCGATGTCTATTTTGTCAATTAGATGTAAATGATCATGTAAACTAGTAAGGAGACTAGAATGAAAAAAGAAAATATCCCAAATGCCTTAACACTGATTCGAATTGTGTTTATTCCTATTTTTATTTTGATGCTAATATTTGGTAAAGGTTATGGTTGGCATGTAGCAGCAGCTATTGTCTTTGCTGTTGCTAGTATCACCGATTATTTGGATGGTTATTTAGCTCGTAAATGGAAAGTTGTTAGTAACTTTGGAAAATTTGCTGATCCTATGGCTGACAAGCTTCTTGTCATGTCTGCCTTTATCATGATGATTGAATTAAAGATGGTTCCGGCTTGGATTACTGCAGTTATAATTTGTCGTGAATTAGCCGTAACTGGCCTCCGTCTGTTATTGGTTGAAACAGGGGGAGTTGTTTTGCCAGCAGCTATGCCTGGAAAAATTAAAACCTTCTCACAAATGTTTGCCATTATTTTCCTTCTCTTTCATTGGGACTTATTGGGTCAAGTTACGCTTTATGTCGCGCTAATCTTTACAGTCTACTCTGGATATGAATACTTTAAAGGCAGTGCCTACCTCTTTAAAGATACCTTTAGATAAATGAATAATATTATAGAAGTTCGAAATCTTACATTTAAATACCAAAAAACAGATGAGAACCATCAGTTAAATGATATTTCGTTTCACGTGAAACATGGTGAATGGTTATCCATTATTGGACATAACGGAAGTGGTAAATCAACAGTGGTCCGCTTGATTGATGGCTTGTTGGAACCGGAATCTGGTCAAATCTATATTTCCGGAGATTTGTTAACTCCTGAAAATGTTTGGGATAAACGTAGTGAGATTGGCATGGTTTTCCAGAATCCAGATAACCAGTTTGTTGGGGCTACAGTTGAAGATGATGTGGCGTTTGGGTTGGAGAACCAAGGAATTCCAAGAGATGAAATGGTGCAACGAGTAGATGAAGCTTTGAAGATGGTCCGCATGGATGAGTTCAAAGATCGAGAACCCGCTAGGTTATCCGGTGGACAAAAGCAACGAGTGGCCATTGCCGGGATTATTGCTTTACGACCTAAAATCATCATTTTAGATGAAGCAACCAGTATGTTGGATCCTGAAGGGCGTTTAGAACTAATTCGTACAGTTCGAGAAGTAAAAGAACGATATGGGTTAACGGTTATTTCTATTACCCATGATTTAGAGGAAGTTTCCCTAAGTGATCGGGTTATTCTCTTTGAAAAAGGAAAAGCGACCTTGGATCTGACTCCAAGAGAACTCTTTTCTCGAGATGATTTAGATGAAATTGGATTAGAAGAACCTTTCGCTAATCGATTGCGCAGCATGTTACATCAAAAAGGTTTTCCAGTTGGAGAAACCTATCAGACTGAAGGAGAGCTAGAGAAACTATTATGGGAATTGCTTTAAAACAGCTTAGTTATACCTATCAAGAAGGTACTCCTTTTGAAGGAGCGGCTCTTTTTGATGTGAATATAGAAATCCCAAGCGGTTCTTATACAGCTCTAATTGGGCATACTGGAAGTGGAAAATCAACCATCCTTCAATTATTAAATGGTTTGCTTTTGCCCAGTCGAGGGGAAGTGCAAATGAATGATATGCGCATTAGTTCTGAGTCTTCTCAAAAGGAGCTAAAGGATCTTCGGAAAAAAGTGGGTCTCGTCTTTCAATTTCCAGAAAGTCAACTCTTTGCTGAGACTGTTGTAAAAGATGTCGCATTTGGGCCTCAAAATTTTGGAGTAGACCAAGAGTCAGCTGAGAGCATTGCTAAGGAAAAATTACGCTTAGTCGGTCTTTCTGAAGAGTTGTTTGAACGGAGTCCCTTTGAATTGTCTGGAGGGCAAATGAGACGGGTCGCTATTGCAGGCATTTTAGCGATGGAACCTGAAATTTTGGTCTTGGACGAGCCGACAGCTGGTTTGGATCCGTCAGGTAGACGGGAATTAATGAAGCTATTTGCGTCACTTCATCAAGCTGGGATGACCATCGTTCTTGTTAGTCATTCTATGGAAGATGTGGCAGAATACGCAAATCTTGTTTATGTTTTGGAAAAAGGACGAATGGTGAGGTCTGGGCATCCAAGGGATGTATTTCAGGATGTAGAAGGATTAGAAAACATACAATTAGGTGTACCGAAAGTGACGAAATTTGCTTGGCGCTTACGTCAAAAAGGACTTTCTTTGCCAACTTTACCAATCACTTTACAGGAGTTTAAGGAGTTAATTGGACATGAATAGTATGATTTTAGGACGATATGTACCAGGTAATTCCATTCTCCATCGTATGGATCCAAGAGCAAAGTTACTAGGACTTTTCTTACTAATTATTATTTTGTTTTGGGCTAATAATGTGATGACGAATGCCCTGTTGTTTTTGTTGGCCTTTGCGTTGATTTTGAGTGCCAAGATCCCCTTCCGCTTTTTTATTAATGGCCTGAAATCGATGGTCTTTATCATTGCTTTCACCACACTCTTTCAGTTGTTTGCGACGACTGGCGGTAAGACATTATTTCAATTTTATTTTTTGACTGTAACGGATAAAGGACTTACGCAAGCTGGTGTGATCTTTTGTCGTTTTATTCTCATTGTTGTATTTTCAACGATTTTAACACTGACAACAACGCCCTTAAGCTTAGCAGATGCCGTAGAAAAGTTGTTAACTCCATTTAAAATCATCAAAGTTCCTGCTCATGAAATTGGACTCATGTTGTCTATGAGCCTTCGTTTCGTTCCCACTCTAATGGATGATACGATTCGCATTATGAATGCACAGAGAGCCCGAGGGGTTGATTTTGGAGAAGGGAATCTCCTTCAGAAGATTCGCTCATTTATACCGATTTTAATTCCCTTGTTTGCATCAAGTTTTAAACGTGCAGATGCTCTTGCAATTGCCATGGAGGCAAGAGGTTATAAAAGTGGAGAGGGAAGAAGCCGATATAGGCAGTTAAAATGGCAAGTTTTAGATAGTGTAGCTATTCTGTCTATAGCGGCAGTTGGTGCTATCATTTTTTGGTTGAAATATTAGAATACCACCACTACATATAGGGGATTTTTTCTAAAAAAATTAAGAAAAACGCTATTTATAGCGTTTTTTGCATGAAAAATACATGATTTTGTAACCTTTGTAACATAAAATATAACTAACTGTAACATTTAATGTGTAAGATAGTATTATGTTCGAAAGGAGAATGTATTGATGAACACAAAAAAAGTCCAATGGACATTAACTTCTATTATCTCAGCTCTTTCACTTTTTGTTTCTGGTGTGGTAGTGAATGCTGAAACATATGAAGTAAAATATGGTGATACTTTATCAGAAATTGCGATTAAGAATAACACTACTATCGAAAAACTTGTTGAATTGAATCAAATCAGCAACCAAGATTTGATCCATGCAGGTCAAATTATTGAGTTGGGTGAACGTTCAAAATCATTGATCAACAAAGTAAATACTGCCACAGTAAGTCAAGAACCAGCAGCCGAAGCTTCTACAAATCAAGTAGTGGCAGAAACAACAACTACTGCCACTTATAATGCAGCACCTGTTGTTACGAATTCTGGAAATGGTATTGTACTTGCAAATGGGAATACTGCTGGAGAAGTTGGATCCTATGCAGCGGCTCGTATGGCTGAAATGACAGGAGTTCCTGCATCAACTTGGGAAGCCATTATTGCACGTGAATCAAATGGTCAAGTGAACGCAGCAAATCCATCTGGAGCTAGTGGTCTTTTCCAAACAATGCCAGGTTGGGGTTCAACTGCTACAGTTGATGATCAAATCCAAGCAGCTTATAATGCCTATTCAAACCAAGGGCTTTCAGCTTGGGGATACTAAAAAAGAGGTTAAACCCTCTTTTTATTTTGTTTCTTATCTTGACAAGTATTGGAAAGAGCTGTAAAGAAAATGACTTTGTTAGTCAACCTTAGTGAACCATTGATGCTCTTACCCATACGTGATTTTATACATAAAAGAGGTTTACAAATTTGTAAACCTCTTTTATTAACTTAAATGAGTGAGTAAAGCTAGGGGGGAATCTACGATGGTATCGGGAGTTTCCTCTTTTAATTGCTCTAGAGGTGCAAATCCCCAACTGACTGCTATTGTGTGAATACCAATGGTTTTTCCCCCAATAATATCAAATTTAGTATCCCCAACGATGCAAGCTTCCTCTTTTGGAATTTGATGGTCCACCAGTACACGCTGAATGATATCAGCTTTGTGCATAGATCCTGGGATAGAACCATAAATCTCTTCAAAGCAATCACTAATTCCTAGTGAATGGGCTATTTCGAGACTCACTTCCTGATTCTTAGAGGTGGTGATGAATAAGTGATAACCCAATTCCTTCAATTGCTGAAGGAGTTCTTTGATACCTGGGTAGAGATAGGTTTGTTGTTGGCCGGTTTCTTTGTAATAGGTGCGATAGATTTCTACAGCTTTTGCGACCAGTTCTTTTGGGACATGTTTAGTAAACGTAACCTCGAGTGGAGGACCCATAAAGGTTCGAATAGTTTCTTTATCAGGTGCAGGAACTCCCAGCACCTTAAAAGTGTGTAGAAAGGTGGTCTCAATACCTTGGGAACTATCGACTAAAGTCCCATCCAAGTCGAAAAATATGTACTTCATAGATTAGTCTCCAAATATTTCTTGCTGTAGGCGTTTCCCAGTTGGAGTCGCTGCCAGACCACCTTCGGCCGTTTCTCTAAAGGCAGTTGGTAGGCTTGATCCGACCTGGTACATAGCATCGATGACTTCATCAACAGGGATTTTGGATTCAATTCCTGCCAGAGCCATATCTGCTGCAATATAGGCATAGCTTGCACCCATAGCATTTCGTTTGACACAAGGAACCTCTACCAGTCCTGCAACGGGATCACAAATTAAGCCTAGCATATTTTTAATGACGAAACAAATGGCTTGACTAGCTTGGAAAGGACTTCCCCCAGCAGCCAACGTCAAGGCAGCTGCACTCATGGCTGCCGCGGAACCCACTTCGGCTTGACAGCCTCCCTCGGCTCCTGAAATCGATGCATTGTTGGCAATAACCAGTCCAAAGGCTCCAGCTACTAATAAGAACTCCAATTGTTGGTGTTCATCTAAATGGAGTTTCTCGATGGCTGAAGTAAGAACAGCAGGTAAGCAACCGGCTGATCCAGCTGTTGGAGTGGCACAGACCAAGCCCATTTTTGCATTGTGTTCGTTGACAGCGATAGCATTTTTGGCTGCGGTTAGGACAGTATAGTCGGAGAGGGCTTTTCCAGATCGAATATAGCGATCCAATTTTGTAGCATCTCCTCCAGTCAAGCCACTTCGAGAAAGTTGGTCATTGAGTCCAAGATGAACAGATTCTTTCATCACCTCAAGGTTTCGTGTCATAAGAGTCAGAACTTCTTCGCGCTCGCGACCAGTTAGTTCAAACTCAGTTGCAATCATTAATTCTGCGACATTTCCTTCATAGTGGAGGGTCGCTTGCTCAACTAGTTCGGTAATGGAATAAAACATGGGGTCTCCTTATTGAAAGAAATTCACATTGTGTAAATGGGGAATTTGACGGATTAACTCAATAGCTTCGTCACAATTTCGAGAATCCACTTCAATAATCATAATAGCCTTTTCGCCGGCTTTTTCACGGGTTACGTTCATTTGGGCGATATTGATATCATATCGGGAAAGGGCTTCTGTCACATGGGCAATCATTCCAGGAACGTCTTGGTGAACGATTATAATTGTTGGGGTGTTCATGTTTAGAGAAATTGCAAAGCCATTTAACTCGGTAACTTGTATGTTTCCCCCACCAATGGAAATTCCTGTAACGGAGATGGTTTTGTGCTCATTTCTCACCGTGATAGTCGTCGTATTTGGATGAGGAGCATTGCTCTCTTTTTGAATAGACCAGACGATTCGAATTCCTCTTTCATGAGCAATTTCAAGACTATTGGGGATTCTTGGATCATCTGTGTCCATCCCCAAAATACCAGCTACAAGGGCCAAGTCTGTCCCGTGGCCGCGATAGGTTTTGGCAAAGGAATTAAACAACTGAAATTCAACTTCTGTTGGATCCTCTCCAAAAATTGAAGAGACAATTTTTCCAATACGAACAGCTCCAGCAGTGTGGCTACTAGAAGGTCCAATCATAACTGGTCCAATAATATCAAAGACGGATTGGAATTTAAGCGAATTCATCAGTCAGCTCCTTAGGGTTTCTTTTCTTTCATTATAACAAATCTAGGGCATGTTTTCTTCTATTTAAGAGGGAAATTTTGTTTTAACCTTAAAAGATACTTAAAACTAGTTTATTTAAGGTGTTTTTTATTCTTACTAACATATTATTGAAACATTTGACGTGATTTCATAAAGTTTCTGAAACATTTCTTCTGTAAGATAAAGAACATACAGAAAAGGAGTGTAAAACCATGAATAAAAAAATATTTGTAAAACGTGTAATCGGACTGAGCTTATTATCTGGAATGTTTATTCCCGTCCTTGCCAGTGCAGAATCTTACACTGTAAAGTCAGGTGATACCTTATCAGCTATTGCTAGAGAGAAGAATACAACGGTTGATGCGATTGCTAAGAAAAATAAGATTAGCAATGTTAACCTCATTACAGTTGGTCAAGTTTTAGAGATTGAAGATGAGAAGGCAACAACTAATACTACAGAGCAAGCTACCACTAGTAAAGCTAATACTGGACAAGCAACAACTACGGTATCCGCTTCAGATGGCTTAAGTGCCGAAAATGCAGCGGCTAAAGAATGGATTGCCCAGAAAGAATCAAGTGGCAGTTATACAGCACAAAATGGCCAATACTATGGTCGTTACCAGTTATCGCTTTCTTATTTAAACGGTGACTTGTCACCAGAAAACCAGGAAAAAGTAGCCAATCAATATGTTATCAATCGATATGGATCATGGTCGGCGGCTAAAAACTTCTGGTTGGCTAATGGCTGGTATTAAAGTAGATGAAAGAGTTCAGCAATTGGACTCTTTTTTGATTTACAGACTTGTAAACATATAGATACAATAGCCAATAAGAAGAATGGCAAGATGCTTGTTTTCTACTATAAAGCGTGTTACAATTGATAATGCTCAAAACGACCTTCAATCGTTGAAGCAAACCACGACCTTCAATCGTGAGAAACGAAAAGATGGGAGAAATCTATGAGTGATAACTCGAAAACACGTGTTGTTGTTGGTATGAGTGGTGGTGTTGATTCATCTGTAACAGCTTTATTATTAAAGCAACAGGGTTACGATGTCATCGGCATCTTCATGAAAAACTGGGACGACACAGACGAAAATGGCGTCTGTACAGCTACAGAAGATTACAAAGATGTAGCAGCGGTTGCAGATCAAATTGGCATACCTTACTATTCTGTCAACTTTGAGAAAGAATACTGGGATCGTGTCTTTGAATATTTCCTTGCAGAATATCGTGCAGGCCGGACACCAAATCCGGATGTCATGTGTAATAAGGAAATCAAATTTAAGGCCTTCTTAGATTATGCCATGACACTTGGTGCCGATTATGTAGCCACGGGTCACTATGCGCGTGTGGCGCGTGATGAGGATGGCATTGTTCATATGCTACGCGGTGTTGACAACGGGAAGGATCAAACTTATTTCCTAAGCCAGTTGTCACAAGAACAACTTCAAAAAACTATGTTCCCGTTGGGACATTTGGAAAAACCTGAGGTTCGCCGGTTGGCTGAAGAGGCTGGATTGGCAACAGCTAAAAAGAAAGATTCCACTGGGATCTGCTTTATCGGAGAAAAGAATTTCAAAGAGTTTCTAGGGAACTACCTTCCTGCCCAACCAGGCCGAATGATGACCGTAGATGGACGGGATATGGGCGAACATTCAGGTTTGATGTATTACACAATCGGTCAGCGAGGTGGTCTTGGAATTGGTGGCCAACAAGGTGGGGACAATGCTCCTTGGTTTGTCGTTGGTAAAGATCTGAGTCAAAATATTCTGTATGTCGGTCAAGGATTCTATCATGAAGCACTCATGTCAACAAGTTTACAAGCTAGTCAAGTTCACTTTACACGGGATATGCCGGAAGAGTTTACACTAGAGTGTACAGCCAAGTTCCGCTATCGCCAGCCAGATTCCAAAGTGACGGTTCATGTCAAGGGTGACAAGGCTGAGGTAATTTTTGCAGAATCTCAACGTGCTATTACGCCAGGTCAGGCTGTTGTCTTTTACGATGGTGAAGAGTGTCTCGGTGGCGGCTTAATTGACAATGCTTACCGAGATGGTAAAGTTTGTCAGTATATTTAAATTGACAAATTTTCTCAATTTGCTACAATAATAAAAGCAATAGAAGTGATGGTCAAAGCTCATGGATGTTGCAGGCTTTTTTGTCCTGCACTTCTCAGAGT